>JAKADF010000414.1 GCA_021820805.1 Bacillota bacterium | reverse complement strand
GCTTTTATAATCTATCTTCTTTCATGTTTAGACAAGAAAAGAAGGTGTTTTTGTAATAAAGGTCGAATATCGTAAAAACAGTGTCGTCATAAAGGAGTGCGTCTAGTTGTCTGGGAAAATCTTAATTGTAGATGACCAATTTGGAATCCGCGTTCTCCTTCAAGAGGTGTTGGACCGAGAAGGTTACGAGATATTTCAAGCATCAAATGGGCCGACAGCTTTATCAATTGTAAAAGAACATGCACCAGATTTAATTTTGCTTGATATGAAAATTCCAGGTATGGACGGACTGGAGATCTTACGTAACATTCGCAAAATGGGTGCAGATACAAAAGTGATTATGATGACAGCATATGGGGAATTAGATTTAATACAAGAGGCAATGGAAATGGGTGCATTAGCTCACTTTACAAAGCCTTTTGATATAGATGAGTTGCGTCAAGCTGTAAGTGAGCAATTACCTACATAAGCAACATGTACGCATGAACTCCTTGAGTGGTGTTATGATAGTACTGCGCCTAATATCAGGGAGGAGGAATTAAATTTGAAGTTATTTATTGATACTGCGAATGTGTCACAGATTAAAGAAGCTGCAGAAATGGGTATTATCAGTGGTGTGACGACAAATCCGAGCTTGGTTGCTAAAGAAGGCCGCGACTTTGTTGAAACATTGAAAGAGATTGTACAGATTGTAGACGGACCGATTAGCGCGGAAGTTGTAAGTTTGGACGCGGATAGTATGGTAGAAGAGGGCATTCCGCTTGCAGCGATACATAAGAACATTGTTATCAAAGTACCAATGACTGCAGAAGGAATGAAAGCCGTACATCGGTTTTCGCAGCGTGGTATTAAAACAAATGTTACACTCGTCTTCAGCGCTAATCAGGCATTACTTGCTGCACGAGCAGGAGCCACTTTTGTCAGCCCGTTCATTGGTCGATTAGATGACATAAGCTACGACGGGGTAGAGTTGGTTCAAGATATAGCGATGATTTTTGACATTCATGGCATTGAAACAGAAATTATTGCTGCAAGTATTCGCCACCCAATGCATATCACACAAGCCGCTAAGGCCGGTGCAGATATTGCAACATGTCCATTTTCCGTTTTGGATAAATCACTCAAGCATCCTTTGACGGACCAAGGAATTGAGCGGTTCCTTGCTGACTGGAGCACCGTAACGAAAAAATAGGTAGTTCATTTGTTATGCGGGAAAAAGCAAGTTATGGACATGTTCACGAATATGTTGCTTTTTCCCGCATAAAGATGTCTAAGATTCACATAAGTTGTATTGTGTCAATGTCTATTTCTTGGCTATACTACTAGGTAGAGATATGAAACACTTTAGTGCCGGACGTGGGCATGGTCTAAAGCGTCTATCTTCCTGTTATACTCGTGAAGCTTCATGAACCTCCCCTTCTGAGGAAATTTCAGCACGAAACAGTAAAAGATATCCTTCCTTCGTTGACGCCCATCATTTGTAAACGTATTCTTTGTTTCACAAATTGCATTTAAATATTATTTGAAGTAGAGGAGTGTAAACAAAAGCTAAATGGAACGTGAATTAGCACTAGAAATTGTCAGGGTCACTGAACTGGCTGCACTTCATAGTGCCCGGTGGATGGGGCTTGGCAAGAAGATGGAAGCAGATGGGGCTGCTACTAATGCAATGCGTAAAATGTTTGACACTGTCCAAATGGACGGTACGGTTGTCATCGGTGAAGGTGAAATGGATGAAGCACCCATGCTTTATATCGGTGAACGGCTTGGAACAGGTGTTGCCCCGAGAGTGGACATTGCGGTAGATCCCCTTGAAGGCACAAACATTGTCGCAAAAGGCCAATGGAATGCTATTACTGTAGTAGCAGTGGCTCCAGAAGGAACAATGCTTCATGCACCAGATATGTACATGGAGAAAATTGCAGTAGGTCCCAAAGCTAAAGGCCGCGTTCACTTGGACGCTACAGTTGCTGAAAATCTGAAAGCTGTTGCAAAAGCAACGGATAAAGATATCTCTGATGTTGTTGCAGTCATTCTAGATCGCGAGCGCCATGAACAGACGATTGAGGAAATTCGCCAGGCTGGCGCTAGAATCAAACTTATTACAGATGGCGATGTTGCAGCTGCACTCAATACCGCATTTGAAGATACAGGCGTGGATATTCTGTTCGGATCCGGCGGCGCACCAGAAGGCGTTTTAGCTGCAGCGGCACTCAAATGTCTGGGCGGAGAATTAATAGGCAGACTTTTACCTGAGAATGAAGAACAAAAGGAACGTTGCCGCAAAATGGGTATTACTGACCTAAGCAAAGTCCTCCAATTGGATGATTTGGTTCGCGGGGATGACGCTATTTTTGCAGCAACAGGTGTTACAGATGGTGAATTGCTTCGCGGAGTTCGCTTTGTGAGCAAGTCTCGTGCAAAAACGCACTCTTTGGTCATGCGAGCAAAAACAGGCACCGTTCGATTCGTAGACGCAATCCACGATTTATCGCGAAAAACGCAAGCTGTTGAACTATAGACCCCGAGGTTTCAAAGTTCATTCTCATACCTATTATTTGTAATACGTGCTATAGGCACTGAAAATAGAATGCGGGGGAATTACTTGGATATTCGAGAACTTGAAGATAAGAAACTGGTTGAACTCTATCAATTTGCGAAGGAGTTCCAAATCCCATATTACGGCAATATGAAAAAGAAAGAACTCATTTTTGCAATCCTGAAAGCCCAGGCGGAAAAAGACGGGCTGATGTTTGCGGATGGCGTTCTTGAAATTATGCAAGATGGATACGGATTTTTGCGGCCCATCGGATACCTGCCAAGCAGTGAAGATATTTATGTAGCAGCATCACAAATAAGAAGATTTGATTTACGTACAGGAGATCTTGTTTCAGGCAAAGTTAGACCTCCGAAAGAAAATGAACGATATTTTGGTTTGCTTCATGTCGAAGCGGTAAATGGATATAGCCCTGAAGTTGCTTCAGAACGACTTCACTTCCCTGCACTTACACCACTATTTCCAACAAAACGAATTCGACTTGAAACAACATCAGAACGGCTCGCAACGCGTGTTATCGATTTATTTTCTCCAGTTGGTTTTGGTCAGCGTGGGTTGCTTGTTGCTCCCCCAAAGGCTGGTAAGACGGTCTTATTAAAGGAAATCGCACACAGCATTTCAACAAATTATCCAGAAGCAAAGTTGTTTGTGCTCTTGATTGATGAACGCCCAGAAGAAGTTACAGATATGTCTAGATCTGTTAAAGGCGAAGTCATCGCGTCCACATTTGATGAAGTCCCCGAAAACCACATTAAAGTGGCAGAACTTGTACTTGAACGTGCAATTCGGTTAGTCGAACATAAACAAGACGTTGTTATTTTGCTCGACAGTATTACGCGTTTGGCTCGTGCATACAACTTGGTTGTTCCGCCAAGCGGTCGAACGTTGTCTGGTGGTATTGACCCGGCAGCTTTTCACAGACCGAAGAGATTTTTTGGAGCAGCGAGAAATGTTGAAGAAGGCGGCAGTTTAACGATTCTTGCAACTGCCTTGATAGATACAGGGTCACGCATGGATGATGTGATTTATGAAGAATTCAAGGGTACGGGTAATTTGGAACTTCATCTAGACAGACGTTTGTCTGAAAAACGTGTATTCCCATCATTTGATATACGCCGTTCCGGTACGCGTCGGGAAGAAATGTTGCTTCCAAAGGAAGAGCTTGAAAAAGTATGGGCCATTCGGAAGTCAATGGGAGAAAACCAAGAC
>JAKADF010000016.1 GCA_021820805.1 Bacillota bacterium | reverse complement strand
CTAGCAGCGGGAATTCACCGATATCGAATTCTACAGTAACCGAGAACTATGATAATAGTTACACGAATACACAGACAGTTGGAGATCCGATTCAAGTGAAGGGGTTTACGGTTGGCGTATTCCTAAACTCCAGTAATGGCGCAGTGACGCCGGCTGTTATAAATCAAATTAAGTCATTTGTTGCAAATGCAATTGGCCAACCTGCAAATGGTGCGATGAACAACATTACAGTATCTAGTGTTCCGTTCCACAATGCATCGTCAGGGTCACCTGTCATACAACAGTCGAACCTTGCACTCTACGGCGGCGCAGCAGGCGGACTCCTTCTTCTCGCGCTTGTTGGTTGGGTTGCAGTACGACGGCGAAAGCGTGCTGCACTCATAGGCAATGTTATTTCTGCAGACGTTGAACCTGACAATGAACTGTTAGAGGAATTGCCAAAGACAGAGCAAGAGCGTATGAAAGATCAACTTACCAATTTGGCGAATCAGAAGCCGGATGAATTTGCCAACCTCTTAAGAACGTGGTTGACAGATTAGAAATGGAGGTTATGGCATGCCGAGATTGCGACGGATAACAGGAAGGCAGAAGGCTGCCATACTACTCATAGCACTTGGTCAGGAAGTGGCTGCGAAAATATACAAGGAATTGGCACCTGAAGAAGTTGAACAGTTGACTTTTGAAATTGCAAATTTAACAAAGGTTGATTTGGAGCAGCGTGAGACAGTCATGAAGGAGTTTCGGGACATCGCTGTTGCAAAAGAATACATATCTACTGGCGGTATTTCATATGCGAAGGAAGTTCTGGAAAAGGCACTTGGGGCGGAATCGGCAGAGCAAATTTTGGCTAAACTTACGTCAACTTTACAGGTAAGACCTTTTCATTTTGCGCGCAAAGCGGATCCGAATCAAATCCTTGGTTTCTTACAGGATGAACATCCGCAAACAATGGCCTTGGTATTGTCTTATTTAGATCCTGGACAAGCTGCGCTTGTTATATCTTCACTTCCAGAAGGGTTACAAGTAGATGTAGCAAAACGAATTGCGCTCATGAATGGTACCTCTCCAGATGTTATATCAGAGGTCGAACAGGTGCTCGAAGCGAAACTTTCAACAATTGCCACGTTGGATAATACGCATTCAGGCGGTGTCGATGCTATTGTTAAGATTTTAAACGGAGTAGATCGTGGAACGGAAAAAACGATTCTTGAGTCCCTTGAGGCACAAGATCCTGAACTTGCAGATGAAATTAAGAAACGCATGTTTGTCTTTGAAGACATTGTCTATTTGGACAGCCGTTCTATTCAGCGCGTTATTCGTGATGTTGATCCCAAAGATCTTCAATTGGCACTTAAAGTATCTAGTGAAGATGTGCAACAAGTCATTTTCGAAAATATGTCTAAACGTATGGTTGAAACATTTAAGGAAGATATGGAGTTTATGGGCCCTGTCCGCTTGCGCGATGTGGAGGATGCGCAACAAAGAATTGTTGGGGTTATTCGCCGTCTAGAGGATTCAGGTGAAATTATCGTAGCCCGCGGCGGGGGAGATGATGTAATTGTCTAGATTATTGAAATCATACGGAACATCGCCGGTCTATACAGGTACACTCTCGATTCCTGTGCAAAATATTCATATAGAAGAGAATAAGCCAGGGGAATCTGTACCATCTGTCGAAGATAACGCTCGTTCGCTGGAAAAACAAATTTTAGAGACGCAAGAAGAGTGTCGAAGAATGGTTGAACGTGCAACAGCCGATGCGGCGCAAACTCGAGAACGTGCAGAGATTGAGGCGACGCAGTTACTAGAAAAGAGCAAACAAGATGGTTATCGTGTCGGCTATAAAGAAGGGCGCATTGCAGTTGAAAGAGATCTTTTAAAAAAATATGAAGCCGTCATTGCACGCGGGGAACAAATTGCAGTGCAAGTCGAGACTGAACGGCAAGAGCGCTTGCAAGGCATGTCAGAAGTTTTAGTTGCTATTACTATGGAATCCATTCGAATGCTATTAGCACGAGAGCTTGAATTGAAGAAACCAGATGTTGAATCAATGGTCGGCAGTCTTATTCAATACGTAATAGACAGTACTCGGGTTGAAGTTCGAGTTCATCCAGATGATTTCCCTGCGGCTATGGAATCACATGCGAAATGGAACGGAATGAAGTTTGGCGACTGGGAAGTTTCCATTGTTCCAGATTTGCAAATTGAACGCGGGGGCTGTGAAATTCGGTCTAGTATTGGAAGAGTGGATGCAACCTTGGAAACTAAGCTGCAAAATCTAGAAGTTACCATACGAAATTCAATTTTGAAGTTGTCGGCAGGGGAAGGCTATGTATCCGATTGAGCGGGTTTTGCAGGAATTGCACGATGTTAAGTTATATCGATTATTTGGAAGAGTTGTAAAAGTTGTTGGACTTACAATTGAATCTATAGGCCCACATGCGAACATAGGCGATATTTGTGTAATTGATTCTAGAACTGCTGAACCTTGTTTGGCTGAGGTTGTAGGATTTCGGGATGAGCGCCTTATACTCATGCCTTTAGGGGAAGTTTCGTCAATTGCGCCAGGTGCGGATGTACTTGCTTTACAAAAGCGCCTAACCGTCCCTTGCGGGATGGAGCTTCTAAGCCGCGTATTGGACGGGCTAGGCAAGCCTATTGACGGAAAAGGCCCAATTTTAAATGCGACTGAAAGACCTGTTGATGCACCGCCGCCCGATCCGCTGACTCGCGCACCAATTAAAAAACAAATTCAAACAGGAGTTAGGGTAATTGACGGTTTGTTATCTGTTGGCCTTGGTCAACGGGTTGGTATTTTTGCGGGGAGCGGTGTCGGAAAAAGTACCTTGCTGTCGATGATAGCGAGAAAAACGTCTGCTGATATAAATGTGATTGCTCTAATTGGTGAACGCGGTCGTGAGGTGAGGGAATTTATTGAAAGGGATTTGGAAGACGAAGGCCTTGAGAACAGCGTCGTGATTGTTGCTACATCAGACCAGCCTCCTCTTATTCGACTGAAGGCAGCGCTAGTTGCGACAACAGTTGCGGAACACTTTCGTGATATGGGTTATCATGTAAATTTCATGATGGATTCTGTTACAAGAATGGCTATGGCTGCCCGCGAGATTGGTCTTGCGATTGGAGAACCGCCTACATCTCGCGGCTATACACCTTCTGTCTTCTCCCTGCTGCCAAAGGTACTTGAACGAACCGGAGCGGGTATTGATGGAACCATTACTGCATTCTATACGGTTCTTGTAGATGGGGACGATATGAACGATCCGATAGCAGATGCGGTTCGTGGTATTTTGGATGGTCACATTATTCTTTCACGGGAACTCGCAAATGCAGGCCATTTTCCTGCGATTGATGTTCTATCAAGCCTTAGCCGTCTGTTCCCCACTCTCGCTTCTAAGGAACACTATCATGCGGCTTTACAGGTTCGACATTTTGTACAAAAGTACCGCGAGGTGGAAGATTTAATTCGGATTGGTGCTTATCAAATGGGCAGTGATTCTGAGGCCGATTTGGCCATATCCCAGATGCCGAGGGTCCGCGAATTTTTGGTACAAAGAATGTCAGATGAGAGTGATATTCAGTCAACAATGAGGCATCTTTTAGAGCTGGCAGGTGTCAGTTCATGAGTCGGTTTGAGGATTTTGCGAAACGATATCTTGTTGTTAAAGAAGGAGTACAAGGGCTTGCAGAGCAGGAGCTTGCGAAGGCGAATACTGTTTATGCTGCTGAAATGAATGCTTTGCAAGAAACAATACAAGCTTTGGCTAATGCCAGAAAAGAGCGCTCATTTTCGGCTAAAACCGCAGCAGACATAGCGGCATGGGACAATTATGTAAATCGACTGGAATCAATTATAAAAAACAAAACCACTGTAATTTCTGCTTTGCGCGATTCTGTCGATGAAAAACGGAAATATGTAAAAGAAGCATATATCGACCAAAAAAAATGGTCGACCATTGTTGAACAAAATACTAAAAAGAATTTACAAAGGCATGAACTTGCCGCGGGACGGCAAGCAGACGAAAATGCCGTAATGCGCCACGGAAGGAGTACCTGAAGGTGGCTGATAAAGCGAGAAGTATAGAACGGGCACAAGATGAAGAGAAAGGAAAGGAAAAACCCGTTTTTATAAAACGTCTAGTATGGATTTTGCTTGTGGGTATCGTACCAATTATAGTTACAACGATATTGGTTGGTGTTGCTCTTCAATTTGTTGGACTGCCTGTATTGCAGACAGCGAAGAACGTAATTGGAATTGGTACATCGGCTCCTGTTTCTGCTGATTTACAAAAAACCAAGCAGGATTTGGCTGACGCAACAGCGAAAGAACGACTAGATTCGAGTCAAATAGCCGATCTTCGACAGCAAGTGCGTCAAGACCAGCAACAAATTGCTGCATTAATGACTCAAATTAATCAATTGCAGTCAAAACAAAATTCTCAAGTTTCTGCAGAGAATCAAGCTAAAAAAAAGGCTCAAATACTAGCGCAAATGGACCCAACTCAGGCAGCAAACGTATTAGCTCAAATGCAGCCAGAAGAAGCTGGAGCAACAGTAGCAGCTATGACCTCTACAGACTCTGGAGCAATTTTAGGACAAATGAGTCCTGATAAAGCCAGTAAGATTTTAGAAGTAGCAGCAAAATTGCAGACTGCTTCCGGAGCGATACCTGAAACGAACAATAGTGCGAGCGGCGGTTAATTAAATATATCATTTGTCAGATTTTTTGTGTGGCTTGAAAGGGGGTGAAAACAGATGAGTACTGCAGGGGAAATGGGGCAGGCGTATTCTGTTAATTTGATGCCGAAAATTCAGGATGCACAAAAAGGTAGTCCGAAGCGAGGGAAAAATGATGGTTTTCTATCAATTTTAGAAACCGTGACTGGTGCGGGTTCAAACACTTCTATACCCGTTATGCAAAAAGGCTCTTTACCGATGGTAAATGCTCAAAATGTTATACATAACAGAAGCAAGAGCTTTTTAACAGCTGGGAAGGGTAAACCAAGTCCAGTACACCAAGAAGATAAACTTGATTCTTCAAAAGGAAATTTACCAAAGTCTAAGCAAGATCCAAACAAAGGAATTCAAGCAGTTTACGCATCCATGTCTGGTTCGGTAGTTTCATTGATGCCGCAGACGATTGTACAAACTGCACAGTCCGCCCATCAGAAGAAAAGTTCGCTTGGTAGTACACACAATACTTACGATCAGGGATTAGGCCTTGAAGACCCGTCATCAAACAAGAGTGCACTATCTCTAAACTTCTTAAATGGCAAGGATACTCTTCAGAATAAAGGTCAAGGACAAGCCTTTGAACCTCTCGCGGCGTGGAATAACCTGCAAGACAAAAGCGGATCGAAACAATTAGATACAAAAAACAAGGTTCTGAATGGAAGTTCCAACCATGCGCTCCATAACCAAAGTCAAGTTTCAGTCTCGTTTGGTTTCTTAGATAAGCCGGCAGCAAATGGAGTCATAAAAGATGAAATTTCAACTTCTAGTTTATCTAATGCCCAAAATGAAGGAATGACGGTTGGTAAGTCTAGTAAGAATGACAATCGGACATTGAATGCACAGGCCTTTGTTGCTTCAGGTGTTCATTTGACGCAGCCGGCGATTCATTCAATGACCTCTATGCAAGCTGCAGATGTTGGGGGAGCGACATCTGGCACGATTCAGACGTTGGATACGGGTAAGTCAACATGGATGAATGATTTGGGACAGATGATTACAAGCAATGACAATGGCGGCTCTATTCAGGTAAAAGTTCATCCAGAGGGAATGGGAGATTTGCTGATTTCAGTATCTCAAACGTCATCGGGTATGCAAATTCATGTTGAGGCAAATCAACTCTCAACTGCCCAGTGGCTCGGCCAACAAACACAAGAGCTTGCAAATGCCGTGTTACAACTGGGGGTATCGGTTGCAAATATCCAAGTAGGTTTTGGTCAAGCAAGCCTTAGTTATTCTGAAAATGGACAGCAAAATAGAAAATCAACCGATGAACGAGACAGGATACGGGCAGTTTCTCACACAATGGACGGGGGGCCTTTGCTCGCTGAACTCGGCACGCTAAAGGAATCTGGTTTGATATACAGTCAAGGAAGCTCTATAAGCCTTCATGCTTAAATGAATTCTCTAGAAAGGAGTCGTTCTAGATGTCGAATGCAGTGAATCCAAATGGTGTTCTTGGTAAGAACTCTTTTTTACAATTAATGGTCTCAGAAATGCAAAATCAAAACCCGTTGCAGCCTCAAGATAGCAATCAGTTTTTAAATCAGCTTGCGCAATTTACAACGATGGAACAAATGATGAATATCGAAGCAACCGAGACACAGATGTTGCAAGTAAACCAACTCGCGTTTGAACACAGCCTTATAGGCCAGTCTGTAACAGTGAAAAATACAGACGGCAACTCAGTCACGGGACAGGTTACGGGGATTCAGGTAAATAATGGAGATCCGCAAGTTGTAATAGGTGGAACCGCGTATCCCCTAGGTTCGGTACTTAGCATGGGCGATAGTACGAAGAGCACAAATTCTAGTCAAACAACTGCTGTTAAAAGTGGAAGCAACGGATCTGGTTCTTCTGGTGCATCTCTATGAATGAATCATTTTTGACACCTTTAATATTGCAGCAGCCTATAAGCTCAAATGTTGCAGTGAATACGAAGGCACAGCAACAGCAACAAGGTGTTTCATCTTTTGCTGAAGTATTGCAGCAAGCGAAAGACAAGAGTTCGCAAGATATCTCACTGCGTGTTAGTGCACATGCAGCGTCAAGGATGCAGGCACGTGGAGTTCATATGACACAGGAAGATTGGAACAAACTTGGACAAGCCGTTGCTAAGGCTGAAGAGAAGGGTTCGAAGGATGCTTATGTTGTATATGGACACAACGGATTTGTAGTCAATATAAAGAATAGAACGGTTGTTACAACTATGGTAGATAAAGAGGCGCCAATTGTAACGAATATTGATAGTGTTGTGATCGTTCCGAGGCTGGACCGTTAAGGAAGCCTTTTACGCTGGGGACCGACTGAACTGGCGTGTTGAATTTTGACTTTAATTTTTGAATTTATATAAGGGGGACAACTATTATGTTGCGTTCGATGGATTCTGCAATTTCAGGTATGCAAGCTTTCCAAACCGATTTAGATGTTGTCGGCAATAATATTGCTAACGTAAACACTGTCGGTTTCAAATCTGCAAGAACAGACTTTGCTGATATATTCAGTCAGACAATGAGCGGTGCAACACAAGGCAGCGGAGCAACTAATTTTAAAGGCGGCGTGAATGCACAACAAGTTGGACTAGGAACGAAAGTTGCATCAATTAGCAATCTTTTTACGCAAGGTGCGGAACAAACAACAGGAGTAGCTACTGATCTTGCACTTAATGGACAAGGTATGTTTTGTGTTTCTCCAGATCCGGGATCTAGTCAGACAACTTACTATACGCGTGCAGGAGACTTCTCAGTTGATGCAAAAGGAAATCTTGTTTTGCCGAATGGTATGATTGCTATTGGTTATTTACCACCAAATCTACCGACTTCGTCTGCCCCCCCACCGCCAGGAACGACCCCGACACAAGCTATTAATATTCCGGCGCTGGTTGCAAATGACAGTGCCCATACTTATCCAACAAATCCGCAAATTACTATAGGACAAGATGGAAGTGTCAATGCGGTAGATACTAGTGGGAATTCACATATCATTGGCTATTTAGGGGTGGCAACATTTAGTAATTATGGAGGGTTACAAAAAATTGGGGATTCTGTCTGGCAGCAAAGTGCTAATTCCGGAACACCTCAGTGTCAAGCAGCTGACGGAAATGCAATTTCAATTCAGTCTGGCGCCCTTGAAATGTCAAATGTTGATCTTACAAAAGAATTCTCAGAAATGATAGTTGCTCAAAATGCATTTGCGGCAAACTCGAAAATGATTGGTACAGATAATTCGATTTTGCAAACGCTGGTCAATATGAAAAATGGTTAATCTTTTTTGATAATTGTGGCGGCCTAGTCTCTAGGCCGCTTGGGGGGAGCAAATTGATTTGCCTCACACGGTTAAATGGCACGGGGCTATGGCTAAACCCGCTTTTGATTGAAACGATAGAAGCAACGCCTGATTCAATTGTTACCTTAACGAACGGGCACAAATATGTAATTCATGAGACACCAGCTGAAATTTCACGATTGGTTTGCGAATTTTACTTGTCAATTGGGCTCATAGGCTGTCGGGATTTCCAAAAGGATGATGGAAATTGAAGAAACCTGTTATTATTATGTTAAGTATTATTTTAACAGTAGCTGTTTTATGCGCTGCTAGTGTAGGAGTCTATTATTACATAAAACACAAGTCAGCAGTTTCTTCAGAGCCTAAGCAGTTGACGGCCGCAGAGCAAGCTGCCTTGCAGGTTACTTTTCCACAAATGACAACAAATTTGGAGACAGATGGACTCATTCAATTTACTATGACTCTTCAGGCAAGCGATAATAAAACAAAAGATGAAATCTCACAAATGATACCTGATATTCAGGATATCGTGAATCGTACCATGCTAAGTTTTTCTGCTAATGATTTAAAACAGGTCAGTGGGTTTGATAAGCTTAAAAAATCGATTTTAACAGCGGTTAATAGTAAGCTTCTAAATGGTTCTGTTACAAATATATATTTTTCTCAAATCGTGATTCAATGATGGAGGAGGTACTCCGAGATGTCTGAAGTCCTGTCACAATCAGAAATTGACGCGTTATTGTCTGCATTAACAAGTGGAGAAGTTAAAGCAGAAGACATCCGTGATTCAGAACAGACGTCTCGAGTCCGTAATTATGATTTTCGGAGAGCAATGCGTTTTTCAAAAGATCATATTCGGATTATATCGCGTATTCATGAACACTTTTGCCGTTTGTTATCAACACACCTTTCTGGGCAGTTGCGGAGTGTTGTTCAATTACAAGTAGAGTCAGTTGACCAAGTGCCATATGAAGAGTTTATTCGCTCAATTCCTGTCCTCACAGTAATTCAAGTATATGCCTTCAACCCTCTTGAAGGAAAAGTCATTATGGAGATTAATCCGCAGATTGTTTTTGCTATGTTAGATCGTTTAATGGGCGGAATGATTTCTGGCCCTTATAAGGAACGAGAATTAACAGATATTGAACAGGCCTTAATTAAACGTATTCTTGGCAGAATCACTGAGTTCTTCTCAGATGCTTGGCACAATGTTGCAAAATTAAACCCTGAGTTTGTATCGATGGAAAGCAATCCGCAATTTTTGCAGTTAACTACACCAAATGAAACAGTATTGGTTATTACGCTTAGTGCTAAGGTCGGAGAAGCTTATGGATTAATCAATTTATGTATACCTCACGTAACGGTAGAGCCAATTATGTCACGACTATCTACGCAGTATTTCATGGATGGGTCAAAAGAAAAACAAAGAGCTGTACGTGATGGCGGAAAACTTGAGCAACACATACAGGACATGTTTGTTAATGTAGCCGTTGAACTTGGAACTTCCGAAATCACTGTTGAAGAAGCATTAGGGATGCAGATTGGTGACACGATACCCCTTTCGCAGTCCATTCGTGATCCAGTTCTTGTGTATGTAGATGGAGTGCCAGCTTATTCTGCAAGTTTGGGTAAGTTGAAGAATCGATATGCAGTCAAAATCATCGAGGATTGGAACGAGGTGAGCACACATGACAGACAACGTGAAATTATCACAGGAAGAGATTGATGCCTTGCTGCGCGGCACAACTTTGGCTGCAAAAGAGGAGCCTTTAATTGAATTTACGCTCAGTGATGAACAGAAAGATGCACTTGGTGAGCTTGGAAATATAGGTTTTGGTACTGCTGCAACATCGTTATCCACTTTATTGCAGCAGCGAGTGGACATTACAACTCCTGTCGTTGAAGTAATTCATTCATCGCGGGTACACGATGCATTTCCCCAGCCGTATGTCATGGTAACTGTTGAATTTACTTCAGGTCTAAAGGGGTCGAATGCTTTAGCGATTGAGTTAGATGACGCGAAAATAATTGCTGATCTCATGCTTGGCGGAGACGGAACAAATGTATCTGGCGAATTGAATGAACTGCACCTTAGTGCGGTTGGAGAAGCCATGAATCAAATGATGGGCGGTGCCTCTACGTCTATGTCCCAGATGTTTGGAAGAATGGTTAATATATCACCTCCTTTTGTTAAGGTTGTAGATTTTTCCTCTTCTGAGGCATTGGAGTTGGGTCTGTCAGGTTGGATTGCCAATGTACGGTTTCAATTAAAGGTTGGAAAGTTGATTGACTCAACAATTATGCAACTAATTCCCGCACAGTTTGCAGAAGAAATGCTATTAGCACTAGGTATAGGTTCGGATGCAACAAAATATGCGTCAGCCTCTGTAAGCCCAGGTACACAAAAGCCTGTAATACGAACGCCTGTTTTAGAAGTCAATGGAAGAGAGTCGATAGGGCAGAATACTATACATCAAGAAAGGGTGGACGGACTTGGTGCGTCATTGGAATCATCGAATCGTTATCAACTAGATTCGAGCGCAAATTCGTACCCAGATCCGAAAACTGTTGTACAAATGCCGCTAAAAAGACCTGAGTTTGTCGACTTTAGTGAAGAAATGCAAATTTCCGGTACGTCGCCAAGAAATTTGTCGCTTCTATTAGACGTACCTTTGCATGTAACTGTTGAACTAGGCAGGGCAAAAAAAGCAATTCGTGACATTCTAGAACTAACGCCTGGTGCAATACTCGAACTTGACAAACTAGCAGGCGAACCAGTCGATATTCTAGTTAACAATAAACGCATTGCTATAGGTGAGGTGGTGGTTATCGACGAAAACTTTGGGGTTCGGGTTACAGATATAATCAGTCCAACGGATCGTTTAAAAAATTTACAATAATACAATCAACCATAGGGATGGTAGAACAACGAGGTGGAGTTTTAATGGCAAATCGGATTTTGGTAGTCGATGATGCTGCATTCATGAGAATGATGATAAAAGACATTTTGATAAAAAACGGATATGAAGTTGTTGGAGAAGCTGCAGACGGTTCTCAAGCCTATGAAAAATATCAAGAGCTTCATCCAGATTTGGTAACTTTAGATATAACAATGCCCGAGGTTGATGGAATTACTGCTCTCAAATTAATTCGTGGATTTGATACGAATGCACGTGTAATCATGTGCTCTGCAATGGGGCAGCAGGCAATGGTAATTGATGCAATTCAGGCTGGGGCCAGGGATTTTATTGTTAAACCGTTTCAGGCTGACCGAGTGCTTGAAGCTGTACGTAAGGCGCTTGCCTGATGGATTACAGATTTTTTCCGAAACGTTATCGTTGGATAGCTGTTTTGGTTGGTTTCACAGGGATTAGTATCGTATTTGACACCTCTTATGTATTTGCAGGCACTAGTCCCGCAAGTGAACCGCCCGGGTTTGGTTCGCCTTGGCCGTACTTGTTAAACCTTTTTTTTGCACTCGCGGTTGTTGTGGTGTTAGCTATTATACTTATTCGCTTTCTTGCCAGGCGTGCGAATATTCAACAAAAAGGCGCTATTTTGGTTTTGGCAGCCAGGCAACTTGCTCCAAATCGTTCGGTTCAAGTAGTTGAAGTTGGCAGCAAACGATATTTACTAGGTGTTGCAGATGAAATCTCGTTAATTGCGGATGTGACAGATACGTTTACGGATGAGGTGAATTTTAGCAGCAACCAAAGTGATGGAGCAGCACAGTTTCGACAAATGTTGCAAGACAAACTATCGAATCTTCGAGAGACATACCGCCCGCAAGGCAGCAAGGAGGACGATTTGTAAATGTGGACAGTCAGCCGACGGCTAAAGCCTTGGATATTGGTGCTTCTCGCGCTCTGCCTGACGGCTGCGGTTGTCGGTACATGGTCGGTGCATGTCTATGCTGCTACGACGGGGTCGATTCTGCCTGGAATGAATGTCAATATAGGAACGACGAACTCTCCAAAATCGGTCAGCGGAACACTGCAAATTATATTTCTTTTAACGATTTTGTCGATTGCACCAGCAATACTAATTCTGATGACGTGCTTTACTCGAGTGATTGTGGTATTGTCTTTTGTTCGTAATGCGCTATCATTGCAGCAATCTCCGCCAAATCAAGTATTAATAGGCTTGGCCTTATTCATTACTTTTTTTGTTATGCAACCGACTTTTCACCAAGCAAATGTGCAGGCGCTGCAACCTTATTTGAATGGGCAGATTAGTCAAACAGTCGCGCTTCAAAAAGCGGAGATACCATTTAAGGAGTTTATGGCAAAGGAAACGAGGCCGCAGGACTTGCAGTTGTTTTTGGATTATCGCCATCTCCCTCGTCCAAAAAACGTAGATGATATCCCGTTTACAGCGCTGGTCCCGGCATACACGATTAGCGAACTCAAAACTGCTTTTCAAATTGGTTTTATGGTTTATCTCCCGTTTCTAGTCATAGACCTAGTTGTTGCAACAACTCTCATGTCAATGGGAATGATGATGTTACCGCCTGTTGTGATATCTCTGCCGTTTAAAATATTGCTATTTGTAATGGTTGACGGTTGGTATCTTGTAGTCAAATCCTTATTGGCAGGCTATGCATAGAAAAAAGGATGGTAAGGATAAGATGAACGCGACTTTTATTATGGGTCTTGGTGCACAGGTGATGTGGCTTGTAGTTAAGTTGACTGGACCAATTTTGGCAATCGGCCTATTGGTAGGTTTATTAGTAAGTGTATTTCAAGCGACCACTCAGATTCAAGAACAAACACTTGCCTTCGTTCCGAAGATTATTGCTGTTATAATTGCGTTTTTATTTTTTGGCCCTTGGATGCTTGCCAGCATTCTAAACTTTACAGCAGGTATATTCGGTAATTTGATGGCGTTTGTGAAGTGATTGCATGTTTACATATGCACAAGTGCACGTCGAATTGTTTTTATTAGTTTTGTTGAGAATGGTAGGCTTCATTGGTGCATCCCATTATGTCTCTTCGAAGTTTTCCAGTATGGGCAAAGCTTGGCCTTGCTTTATTTATATCCATGCTCGTTACTCCGGAGATTCACACGAACATACCGTCTGCGTTTAACGAACCAGGCGAATATGTTTTATATGGCCTGCTGGAGAGTTTCATAGGCATACTCTTAGGATTTACTGCAACAGTCGTTTTCTCTGCTTTGACTATTGCAGGTCAATTGATTGACTTGCAAATTGGATTTTCGTCTGCTCAGCTGTTTGACCCAGGAACCTCAGAAATGTCTGGACTCACTGGTTCTTTCTATAATGTATTGTTTACTCTTTATTTTTTAGGTCTCAATGGACTGGACGGTATGATGTTGACCATTATGGACAGCTATAATTATATTCCAATGGGAGATTTTCATTTACCTTCTGGGGCGTGGCGTATTTTAATCGAATTGCTAGGAATGGTAATGAGTATTGCTGTTCAGCTTGCTGCACCTCTTTTAGTGTCGCTTTTATTAACAGATATTACGTTCGCGCTATTGTCGAGGGCAGTTCCGCAAATGAACGTGTATGTTGTAGGCCTGCCTGCGAAATTGTTTGTTGGGTTAAGTATTTTTGTTATTTCGATGCCAGGAGTCATCTATTTATTTAACAAGATTTTCACCATGATTTTTGAACAAATGAATTTTTTGCTTAGGTTTATTGGAGGATAACCGGAATGTTGGACCTAAATCTACAACGGTTTGCAGGTGAAAAAACAGAGCGGGCAACTCCAAAGCGTCGGCGTGAGGCTAGAAAAGAAGGACGAATGCCTAAAAGCGTCGATTTAACTTCATCTATTGTCCTTATAGCAATTTTGATGAGTTTAAAATTTTTAGGACCGCAAATATGGCAAACGTGGGAGAGACTGTTTCAAAATGATTTTATAGCAATTACAACGAAACCATTAACGGATAGAGATTTAGGCTATTTGTTTTACAGTCAGGTTGGATATGTGATACGTACAGCTGGTCCATTGGTTGGAGTTGCCCTGTTATTCGGCGCAGCAATTTCTGTAGCACAAGTCGGCCCGGGATTTTGGCCGAATCTCTTGGTTCCGGATTTCAGCAGGGTTGGAATACTAAGCGGGTTTCGCCGCCTTTTTAGTACGCGTTCTCTAGTAGAAGCTGCAAAATCGTTGTTAAAATTGGCCGTAGTTGGAGGCGTGGTGTGGTCAGTTATCCATGGGTTAGCAGTAAAGGTTGCAAATTTGGATTCAACTGATATAGAGTCACTGCCTGGTTTGGTAGGCGGTATGGCATTTCAAATTGGAATTAATATTTCAATTATGATGCTCGTTTTGTCTGTCCTAGATTTTCTTTTTCAACGTTATGACTTCGAGAAGAGTATTCGAATGTCACGTGAAGAAATTAAACAAGAAATGAAGCAACAAGAAGGGGATCCGCAAATTAAGTCGTCAATTCGCCAACGCGGACGGAAGTTGGCGATGAAACGGATGATGCAAGAAGTACCGAAAGCTGACGTTGTCGTAACAAACCCAACTCACTTTGCTGTGGCTATCTTGTACGATGGATCATATATGAATGCGCCTGAAGTGATAGCAAAAGGTCAATATGAAATTGCAAGGAAAATCAAGGAGCTTGCCGCAAGTTCAGGTGTACCAATGGTTGAAAATCGACCTTTAGCAAGGTCTCTTTATAAGACTGTTGAAGTAGGACAGACGGTTCCTGCGGATATGTATCAAGCGGTTGCCGAAATCTTGGCGTATGTATATCGCCTAAAGCAAGCAAGTAGGGGGTAGGTGAGTGAAACGCTCGGATTTGGCGGTAATGGCCGGTGTCATCGGTATTATCGTAATGATGGTTATCCCGATGAACAAGTCATTGCTAGACGTTCTTTTGATTATCAATATTTTTGTTTCAATGACTATTTTACTCGTCTCAATGAGCACGAAGGAACCGTTAGATTTCTCTATTTTTCCTTCTATATTATTAATTACGACATTGTATAGGTTGTCATTAAACATTTCTTCTACGCGGCTCATCTTGAGTAATGGTGATGCAGGTCAAGTTATTGCCACATTCGGTAATTTCGTAATTGGCGGTAATCCAGTTGTTGGATTTATTGTGTTCCTTATTATTGTGGTGGTTCAATTTATTGTTATTACAAAAGGTGCCGAGCGAGTTGCTGAAGTTGCGGCTCGTTTCACCTTAGATGCGATGCCTGGTAAGCAAATTGCGATTGATGCTGATTTAAATGCCGGTCTTATTACAGAACAGGAAGCTCGAACAAGAAGACATAATATAGAACGTGAAGCAGACTTTTACGGGGCAATGGATGGCGCTTCTAAATTTGTAAAAGGCGACGCCATTGCTTCTATGCTTATTGTTGCGATAAATATTGTCGGTGGATTTGTCATTGGCATTGCGATGATGCATGAACCATTTCAGCAAGCATTACATAATTATACTCTTCTGTCCGTTGGTGATGGTTTGGTCAGCCAAATTCCAGCTTTGCTCTTATCGACGGCGACTGGATTAATGGTTACTCGTGCTGCATCTGAAACGAACCTGGGCGATGACATTATATCTCAGGTGTTTCGGTATCCGAAAACGTTGTATATCGTAGGTACAGCGGTTCTACTGTTAGGTTTGTTTACACCAATTACGATATGGCGGGTTCTTCCAGTATCAGCGACAGCGTTTATCGCTGCATGGCGAGTTCAATCTGCGGCAAATAAACTTGTGAAAAAAGAAGCAGAAACCTTACTTCGGAGTAAAAAAGAAAACACGAAGAAACCAGAGAGTGTTCTTTCATTGTTATCTGTTGAACCGATAGAATTTGAATTTGGGTATGCTTTAATTCCAATTGTGGACAGTAAACAAGGTGGAGACTTGTTAGATAGAGTGGTCATGATAAGAAGACAACTCGCGCTTGAACTTGGACTCGTTGTCCCAGTAATCCGCTTGCGTGACAATATTCAACTTAAACCGACTGAATATGTCATTAAAATAAAAGGAGTTGAAGTATCAGGCGGTGAATTAATCATGGGTCATTGGTTAGCGATGAGCCCAGGGATCGATGACCCATCCATTGTTGGAATACCAACCAAGGAACCGACTTTCGGATTACCCGCATTGTGGGTAAATCAGGAAATGAAATTAAGGGCGGAAGCTGCGGGATATACAGTAGTGGATACACCTTCTGTTGTTGCAACACATCTAACTGAGGTTTTGAAGAAACATGCTCATGAACTGCTTGGCAGACAGGAAACGAAGACACTGCTAGATCACATGAAGACTACTGTTCCAGCTGTTGTGGATGATGTTGTTCCAAGTACACTTACACTTGGGCAAGTTCAAAGAGTTCTGTGTAATCTTTTGTTAGAAAAAATATCTATTCGAGATTTAACCACTATTCTTGAAGTATTGGCAGATGTCGGCAAGCAAACAAAGGATACAGATATTTTAACTGAGCATGTGCGCCAGGCACTTGCTAGACAAATTTGTTACCAATTTAAAATTCCTGGTGAGCCTTTGACTGTAATCACTTTGTCGCCTAATGTCGAACAAATGGTGCAAGAGAACATGGTCCAAAATGATGGCGGGAGTTTTATCGGCATGGAGCCCGCTGCGGCACAGCAAATATTTAAGCGATTACGTGAGGAAGCAACTAAGTTGTCTGGACTTGGTAAAAATCCAATTTTATTGACACATCCGACTTTGCGCTTAGCTGTCCATCGGTGGATATCTAGGTATTTACCTGATTTCATTGTGATGTCGTACAACGAGTTGGATCCGTCTGTTGAAATTGAAAGTGCAGGGGTGGTGAATTTGTAATGGTCGTACGTCGATATGTTGTCAAAGACATGCCTGAGGCAGTTCTTCTCATCCGAAAGGATTTGGGCAAGGAAGCAGTAATTTTGAGTACTCGTAAAATTTATGTGAAGAAGTGGCTTGGTTTTTGGAGGATGAGGAGAATTGAAGTTATGGCTGCTGCAGGCGGCGATGTTCCCGTTAGAAAGAAGCCAAGTCCGTCAGTACCTTTGAATGTTGTGTCTGGCAATCGCTTTGTTGAGACTGAAGAAGGAGGGAAGAGCCCGGTCATTCGAAGTCAGGCCGAGACTTATTCTATTGAGAAATCAACCCAACCGCATAATAATCAAAGCCATGATGGCGAATTATACCGGAACAATGAAAATATAAAGAGGGAAATTAGTAATCTAGCACATGAAATTAAAGAGTTAAAAGGATATATTACGCAAAGCGTTTCACCAGTGCAAGAAATACATAATATAAATCGCAATCAAAGTAAAAATAGAATTCATGAGTTATTGTTAAAAGAATTGCAAGAAGAAGGCTTTAGTCATACTTATGCGTCGTCGCTCGTAGGCGATTTTTTAAGCTCACATTCAAATTCTCCATTTGAAGTTTCGGGCCAAATTGAGTCTATCCAAATAGCTAAACAGCAGCTGGCGAATTTTTTTATAAGGAAACTAGAACCTATTGTCGAGGCAGAACCACTTCGAAATCATTCGCGTGTTATTCTTTTTGTCGGCCCGACCGGGGTTGGAAAAACAACAACGATTGCGAAATTAGCTGCATTGCACGTTTTATCCGGCACCAGAAAAGTTGGTTTGTTAACTACTGATACATTTCGAGTTGCGGCTGTTGAGCAGTTAAAAACTTATGCAGGAATACTTCATGTTCCGATAGCTGTTATTAACCGTGATGAAAATATGATTGAAGCATTTAAACGGCAAAGTGACAGAGACCTTATTTTAATTGATACGACAGGACGAAATTATCGTGATTCACTTTATATTGAGGAAATGAGAGAATTAACTGAACAAATTCCGGTCGATGAGATTATGCTTGTTTTACCGATGACAGGAAAAATATCCGATTTATATGAGGTTGCAAAGGCCTTTGAACCTATAAAGTTTGATAAATTTTTATTTACGAAAATGGATGAAACTTCATCATTCGGATCGATGGTTGAATTAATAGATAAATGTCCTCATCCACTGTCCTATATTACGACAGGGCAAAGTGTTCCTGATGATTTAGAGATTGCGTCTGTAAAGAAGCTCGTTGAACGCGTTTTCGTTGAGGGGGCACATGGATGAAAGACCAAGCTGCAGGCCTTAGAGAAAAAATGCGTAATATGATTCAGTATGTTGACAGTCCTAAAGTTTCGGAAACGAGGGTAATTACGGTAGCCAGCGGCAAAGGCGGGGTAGGCAAGTCTAATTTTTGTGTTAATTTTGCCCTTGCATTGACAAAGGCTGGTTATCATCCGATTGTAATAGACACCGATGTTGGGTTCGCAAATGTCGAGGTATTACTTGGTACGAGCCCATCTTACAATATTCTT
>JAKADF010000015.1 GCA_021820805.1 Bacillota bacterium | reverse complement strand
AGGATAGAGTTAGGAGGTGAATGTATCTGAATCACAAATTTCAATATCCAATTCTCGTATTTACGTGGATGGTAATTCTCTTGATTTTTACATGTTCGAATAGTTTAGATGCCCTTTTATTTCGACAAACGATTCTGTTTCGATGGACGAATCATCCCAATTTTTTAGATTTGTTCATAACGCGAGATGCACATATCTTAAATCCATTTTGGATTTTTATTAAGTCAGGTCACTTTTGTGGATTTGCGGTAATGGACTTACTTTTATTTAAATGGCTGCGTAAACCGGCATTGTCTGGTTGGCTTACAGTTGCTTTCGCAATATCAACAGAAATTCTCCAGTTATACTTTGGCCGCGACGGGCGCATTTACGATATCTATATAGACTCGCTCGGTGTGTGGTTTATGCACTGTATTCACGCCAGGACTCTGAATATCAGAAAATTGACTACGCAAAACTGACCTGGAAAAATGTCACTCCTTTATCATATCTTCTGATTTTTTTTCTGCGTATGATTTTCATATACATAGTAAAAAAGTCGGGGAAATAAGGGGTGAGGAAGGTGGTGATAAAAAAGGAAATTAAAAAATTACTGATTTTGTTAACTTTCTTGCTGACAACTACTCTTATCATTACCGGTTTATTCTTGTGGAACGGAGCCCATAGATCTCTCCCAGAAATATCGCAAACGCCAGTACCTGGTACAATAAAGGATCCAGCAACAGGGCTTGAATTTGAACAGAATACTGTTCTAATTCTATTTAAAGAAGACACAACGACTTCACAAATAAAAACGACTCTGGATTTTTACCATTTGAAAGTAAAAAGGAAAGATAACCTTTCCGGTGTCTACGTCGCATCTTTTAATGATTCGCTCAAAACATCTGAATTTCTGGATAAAGTGAAGAGCTTAAATTCTAATCCCTTCATACAAGTTGCTACACTCAATGGAGTGTATTCAACGAATGAGACCCCAAACGACCCGTACAACGGAAATGTTAGTTGGACTGGAGATTTGCAAGCAGACAATTGGAATTTAGAAGCCATTGATGCGCTGGGAGCCTGGCAAGAGGGGAAAGCGAAATCCACAATCAACGTAGGCGTTATTGATGGCGGTTTTTTCTTATCCCATGAAGATTTGCAGATTCCCATAAACCATTTCTCATCTCAAGACCAAAATCCAAAGTCAAGCAATATCACAAATGAAAATCATGGCACGCACGTTACAGGAATTATCGCAGCCATCCAAAACAACGGCAAAGGCATCACAGGAATTGTACCGAATGAGAACAAGTCCATTTATCTGTATAAAACCAATTACCTGGATTCGGAAATACTGGCAGGGCTGCAGTGGCTGGTAGAGCACAACTGCAAAGTCATTAACCTTAGCCTCGGATGCACCATCTCAAAAGAACTAAGCGAAAAAGATAGTACAAACTATATTGATGAACAAACAGAGCTGTACTCAAATGTGTTAAAAAGGCTCTTAAAAACCCATGACTTTCTCGTTGTTCAAGCAGCCGGAAACAGTGCTGTCAATGCCAAGTGGAATGGCCTTTTCTCCGCAATTACGGATCCTTCACTTAAAAGTCATATTCTCATTGTTGGATCCGTAGGTCGAACAAATAACATTCTTTCATGTATGGCAGTATGTTTTAAGTGGGGAACGCCGTTTTATCCGCAAAGTGGAGATTACTTTCTGTCCTCATTTTCAAATTACGGTAATACTGTAGACATTCTCGCTCCAGGAGAAAATATAGAATCAACAATTTCAAATAACGAGTATGAGCTTCTCACCGGGACATCCCAGGCAGCACCACACGTGACTGGCGTGGCTGCTTACGTGTGGGAGCAAAATCCGAAGCTAAAGTCAGAAGATGTAAAAAAGATTCTTCTCAAATCTGAGGATGATGATATTGTGTATAAAGGCATTAGCAGAGGCATCGTAAATGCGAAGAATGCAGTTTCACTTGTTCAAGAGAAACCAATGGAAAATCCACAGATGCATCAAATGAGTCTCCTTTCCAATTTGCTTCCCTATTTAATTGTGCTTTTCGAACTTTATATTTTGTCAAAAAGAAAATCTCTCACATCACTTGTCCTTACCATTATCTTACTGATTCTCTTCTACATGACAACCGTTTGCTCATAAAACCAGGCTGGACCTGCGTTACTTTGTTGCTAAAGCCCTAATTCTTTCGCAATGATTGTCTTCATAATCTCATTTGTGCCTGCGTAAATCGCCATAACTGGAACGTCTCGATAAAGGCGCGCAATTTTAAATTCCTCCATGTACCCATATCCTCCATGAAGCTGCAGACACTCGCTAATCACTTGTTTAGCCATATCACTAATCCACCATTTGGACATGGATGCATTCATGATGATGCTTTCCCCAGCCATATGGCTTTTGATTGTTTGATCTAAAAATGTACGGCTTACTTGGACCATCGTCGCAAGTTCAGCAATCTTGAACCTGGTGTTCTGGAATTTGCTGATAGGCTTCCCAAATGCCTTCCGCGATTTCACATATTCAATCGTTATACGCAATGCCTCTTCTGCCGTTATTTGTGCACCAATCCCGACTAGCAGCCGCTCTTGCTGCAACCGCTCGGAAAGATAGCGAAATCCTTCTCCTTCTTGACCAAGCAAGTTTTCCTTAGGGACTCGGCAATCAGAGAAAAATAGCTCAGCAGTATCCTGACTATGCTGACCGATTTTCTTCAGCTTCTTCCCTCGTTCAAATCCAGGAGTATCTCGTTCAACTAACAGCAAGCTTATGCCTTTATGAGGAGGATTTGCGTGTAAATCTGTTTTACATGCAACAATAACAAGATCTGCCCGAATGCCATTCGTGATAAACGTCTTCTGCCCGTTTAGTACATATTCATCTCCATCTTTTACTGCTGTTGTACGGATACCGGCTAAATCAGAACCAGCACCTGGTTCAGTCATGGCTATGGCTGTTATAGTTTCTCCCGTCACACATTTCGGCAAAAATCGCATTTTCTGTTTGTCCGTCCCATATAGAGCGATATACGGCACTACAATATCACTGTGGAGACTAATACCTACGAGACCGGCGCCAACCCTGGCTAACTCTTCAGTGACAACAACAGAGAATCCAAAATCAGCCTGTGCACCGCCATATGTTTCATCGACCATGGGGCATAGATATCCCTGAGCTCCCATTTTGAGCCAAAATTCTTTTGGAATAAGATGATTTTCTTCCCAAGAATCAAAATGCAAAACTGCCTCTTGCTCTAGAAAGCGACGCAGACTGCGTCGAAAAATACTGTGCTCCTCTGTCAGATAAGGGTGTGCGGCCACAGACATCACCTCGTTTAGCTAATCTCGAAATCACAACTTCCTTTCCTTATACTTTAACAGAAGAAGTAGAACCTTCTGTGAAGTTATTGTAATATCGATTCAGCTTAAAAGGCTTGACAGAGAAGCACCTAATTCAATTCACTAATAATTCACTTATGCAGCTTAGTTCATATTCATCCAGACAGCTTTTACTTCTGTGTACATTTCAAGCGCGTATTTGCCCATTTCTCTGCCGAAACCGGATTGTTTGTATCCACCGAAAGGTACTGCTGCATCGAACACGTTATAGCAGTTGACCCAAACTGTCCCAGCCTCAAGCGCATGTGCAACCCGGTGTGCTTTTTTTAAGTCTGTTGTCCATACGCCTGCAGCTAATCCGTATTCCGAATTGTTAGCTCTCGCGATTACATCTGCAATCTGCTCTTCTTCATCAAACGGAAGTGCTGCAACTACAGGCCCAAAAATCTCATCTCTTGCAATCGCCATATCTACATTCACATCTGAGAATATGGTAGGCGGCACAAAGTAACCGGGGCCTTTCAGCGGTTCTCCGCCAATAACCGGTTTTGCTCCCTCTTTCTTTCCTTTCTCTAGAAAGCTCGAAACCTTTGAAAATTGCTCATCAGAAACAAGTGGTCCAATATCTGTAGCATTATTCAGGCCTGGGCCTTGAACCAGTTTCGATGCATATCCTGACATGTCTGAAAGGAAGTTATCGTAAATTTTCTTGTGAACAAACAGCCTGGAACCAGCAGTGCATACTTGACCTTGGTTAAAGAATATCCCTGACATTGCACCACGGATGGCACTGTTAAAATCTGCGTCTGGGAAGACAATATTCGGTGACTTTCCGCCAAGTTCAAGAGACACCTTTTTTAGATTTCCTGAAGCTTCGCGCATAATAATCTTGCCAACTTCAGTTGATCCGGTAAATGCAACTTTACGAATACGCGGATGGCGTGTAATGGCTGAACCTGCGGTTTCGCCATATCCGGACAGAATATTGACAACTCCTTCAGGAATACCTGCTTCTTGAATCAACTCTGCCAAATACAGCGCGGTCAGCGGCGTTTGTTCAGCAGACTTTAGAACAACTGTATTACCTGTTGCAAGGGCAGGTGCCAGTTTCCAAGCAGCCATTAAAATCGGGAAGTTCCATGGGATAATCTGCCCAACAACACCGATTGGCTCTCTTCTCGCGTAAGTAAACATATTCGGATATAGAGAATTGCTGATAACTTCTCCATTTAACTTATTCGTCCAACCAGCATAGTACCGGAAATAGTCAATCGTTAAAGGAAGGTCTGTACCCCTTGTTTCTCGAATCGGCTTCCCATTATCAAGAGTTTCCAGTTGAGCTAAAGGCTCCAGATTTTCTTCAATAAGATCTGCCAGTCTCCATATTAATTTGCCGCGTTCACTCCCGGATAATTTTGACCATGGTCCATGGAAAGCGCGCTCGGCTGCTTGTACAGCAAGATCCACATCTGGTGTATCCGCTTCATATACTTCACAAAGAGCATCCCCCGTCGCCGGGTTTAACGATGTGAAAGTTTTGCCTGAAAGGGAAGTGACATATTGGCCTCCAATAAATAATTTCTTTGGCCCGCCTGCTAGAAAGTCCTTAACCCTTTGATGCAATTCAACCTGTGATGATACTGCTGAAGTTGCCATCCATATGCCTCCTTGTTTTTCTCTTATTTAAAATTTCATATGAATATCATGAAGCAATATCCATGCCAACCTTGCCCCTCCTTCTCTTAGTCGGCCGCCTCCTTAAAAATCAACGTTTATGCAATGTAACAAGGGAATCTCATGCAGTTCGTGTCCTAAGCTCGTGTCTCATGAGACACTAGATGAGACACATGCTTAGGACACTTGAGACATACTGCTTTGGTTGAGACACACAAAAACGGACAGAAAGAATCTTCAAAATAATCCGTCTGTATCTAGACAACTTTGGTAAAATGAGATTGTTAGTTGCAGAGCCTGATACAATGGCCGCTTCAGTTTCCGAATCGTCAAATGATAGAGGTGTGATGGAAATGGCATTGGAAGAGTCGTGGCATCGCAGCAAAATGTACGGTGTTGACAGAAACCAGTCGGAACCAATCCATGTACCAGACAAAACACTGAACGGATTGCACAGGCAACACCGCACATGGCTGAGTGAGGCAATATCAAGATCTGAGAACTTATACGGGTGGGTTAAACACTGGAAAGCCCTTACTCTGATAGCAGACGACAAAGGCATAATTTTGAATTGCAATGGCGACCCCGATTTTCTACAAAACGCATCAAATGTCAGTCTTTCAAACGGTGCCGTATGGAGTGAGGCTGTTATTGGCACAAATGCAATCGGCACTTGCCTAGAAGAGCATAAGTCAATCGCTATTATCGGAAAAGAGCACTTCTCAACAAGAAATGAGTTTCTCTGCTGTGCAGCTTCTCCAATTTTTTCTCCGCAAGGCGAAGCGCTTGGCGCGGTTGATATTAGTTCACACCATCATTTATATCAACCATCCTTTTTGGGTTTAATTGATTTTTTGGCACAAGAGGTTGAGTCAACACTCGTACAGAATCAAGCTGAATTGTCGCTTAGACTCAAAAGCAAAGACAAAGACTTTGCAGCGACAATCGCCATAGACAGAAATGGTATCATTACCGGGGGTACTAGAGGTGCTCACGAAGGGTTGCTTGGTAAAATGGTAGGGAAGCCTTGGAGTGTTATCTTTCCGCTTCATGCTCTTCCAATTGCTGGTGGGAAAAATGAGCATGACATGTTTTACATTTATGCTCCAAATCATCGAGATACTCAAATTCAAGCAGAGATTTTAGAAGACCGCAGACCAGTCACAGTCTACATTGGGAAAACGCAAACTAAAGCAGGCAGCGCGGAAAACAAAACACAAAAAGCATCAAAACAATCAATCTCATCTTCATGGCGTGCTCACTACACATTTAACGATTTCATCGGAACAGACTCAAACTATTTGAAAGCGGTTTCGGATGCCCACGTGGCAGCTATGAACGATGAACCCGTTCTAATTACCGGAGAAACAGGAACCGGAAAGGAATTATTCTCACACTCAATACATGCTGCAAGTCATCGGTCGGATGGACCATTTGTGCCTGTTAATTGCGGTGCAATTCCTGTGAACCTCATCGAGAGTGATCTATTTGGTTACGAGAAGGGGGCTTTTACCGGAGCTGGTACTAATGGGAATCCTGGCAAGTTTGAGCTTGCTGATAATGGAACATTATTTTTGGATGAAATTGGGGAACTATCGCTGCAAGCTCAGGTTGCTCTGCTCCGAGTGTTGCAAGAACATCAAATTACCAGGGTAGGCGGAAATACTCTAAAAAATGTTGATATCAGATTGATTGCAGCAACAAATCGAGATCTCTTAAAAGAAGTGAGACTTGGCCGTTTTCGCGAAGACCTGTATTACCGATTACTAGGAAACGTCATTGAGGTTCCACCGTTACGATTTAGGGATGATGCCTACTTTCTTGCAGAAGAACTTTTAAGCAAGATTTGTCTTGAGGAAGGATTTATACAACCAAAACTGACTGAAACCGTACGCTCATTCATTAATACACACGCATGGCCCGGAAATATTCGTGAGCTCATCGCCGCACTGCGCTACGCAGCACGACACGCGACTTATGTACTTGATATAACAGATTTACCGACCTGGCTTCTTCGAGAAACGGAGCCACAAAGTGACAGTGATTCCGATAAGACACAATTGTCTAGCCCGAAAGTTGTTATTAATACTAAACTAATTAAACATGATATTCTTCAAGCACTAAATAAGACAAACGGCAACAAACGTGAAGCAGCGCGGATTCTAGGTATCAGCCGAAGCACACTATATCGCAAAATGAACGAATTAAGGATTTAGCGTGAGTACACCGGCTTTTGCTTTTGCAATCCGGTTTAGCTTTGCCATGCTGCGAGATACAACAAAGAAGCATATCGTGGCCAAGAGCGCACTAAATGCACATGCGCCAAACATAAGGTCGGGTCCGCCAGTACTAAGTAAATAACCGTTTAGAAGATTACCTACAATTCCCGCTACGCCGCTGCACACGACACCAAAAATGGCTTGTGCAGTTGCCTGCAGTTCCCTGCTTGCCGACTTTGAAACAAAATCAACCGCGGCAACATAATAAAACCCGAATGATACTCCATGTAGAACTTGAATCAAAATCGCAACAATTGGTATGTGTACCCATGCTTGAACGCCCCATCGAACAATATAGGCAACTGACGCAAGCACGAGAACATTTTCACGGCCAACCTTTTGGATGACACGCGTTGAGAGGAGCATAGAAGGGACATTTGCTGATGATGCAAGAAAAAACGCGACTCCTGCTAACTTAAGCGAGCCGCCCATGTTTTGAAAGGTTATTGCAAAATAGGTATTAAACGCAGTCAGCGTCTGGCTGGCAAGAAATCCGCCAGCCAGAAAAATCCAAAATATGTGATTATGCAGTAAGCCGCGGGTCCCAGGACCCGCATGTAATTCTATAGATGCATTCGTGTTATTTGCACTTTTTTCATCCAACTCGATATCTAAATTTCCTGCGGAAAACGTCATGGCAGCGGCTGCGGAAAGGAGGCTCAGCACCAAATACGGCACCCATAGCGATTCAACTGGAAGAAGGCCCACATAAAGCCCTCCAAAATATGCCGCAATCGCCCACCCTAGGCTGCCAAATAAACGGATTGAGCCATAAGACTGTTTCATCTTTCGCACACTATTGATTGCATACGAATCAGCAATAGGTGTCTGAGGCGTCGAAAACAAATTGAAAATAAGGTTAGCAAGAACGACTAACCACAGCCAGTGAATCTGAAACACGATTGCCACAGCGCCTGGAATTAATGAACTCAAAACAAGCGTCAGCCGTATTACCTGAAATCTGTCAACAATGTATCCGAAAACTGGCTGCACAAGTACAGATATTAAAGTACCAGCTGCCATGATGACGCCAATTTGGGTACTATTAAAGCCATCATCCTTAAAAATAATTGACAAGTAAGGAAGAAGCACCCCGCCAGCCAAACCCGTCACAAAATAATACACTCGCAATCTAAATATGGACAACCGGATTCGCTTCCCTTCGCATCAGGAAAGAATGATACGAAGTACATATTAGCATGGTTGGCTGTGGATTAGGTGGATTATATTTTGGATACAATCCTTAACCAAGCTTCTTTGTAACGAGCGCGCGAACGTCCTCCTGGCTTTCTTGGTTAAGCGCATGCAGAGCCAATATCTGCATATCGGCAAAATTCAAACTACGAATTAATTTTCGTGTAGATAAAACTGAACCCGCACTCATGCTGAATTCATCGAGCCCAAGACCGAGAAGGATTGGAACCGAAATCGGATCGCCTGCCATTTCACCGCACATACCGACCCACTTCTTAGCCTTATGAGCACCATCAATGACCATCTTGATGAGCCGCAAAATGGATGGATTGTATGGCTGATATAAATATGAGATTTTCTGATTCATTCTGTCGCATGCCATTGTGTACTGAATAAGGTCATTTGTTCCGATTGAGAAAAAGTCTACTTCCTTAGCGAGTATATCTGCTGCGAGTGCACTTGACGGAATTTCGACCATAATTCCGACTTCAAGGTTTTTATCAAACGAAACTCCTTCACGTTCGAGTTCATCCATGACTTCACTTAAAACGGACTTTGCTGCTCGAACCTCAGTGATGTTCGAAATCATCGGAAACATAATCTTGATTGTTCCATAATGACTGGCACGTACGATTGCCCGCAATTGTGTTTTAAATAGTTCTTTGCGGTCAAGGCAAACTCGAATCGCGCGATAGCCGAGGAAGGGGTTCATTTCTTTTGGTAAGTCAAGATACGGAATTTCCTTATCCCCGCCAACATCAAGTGTCCGAACGATAACCGGTTTTCCTTGTAAAGCTTCTGCTGCTTTTTTATAGGACTCAAATTGTTCCTCTTCAGTTGGAGCACTTGTACGATTCATATATAAAAACTCAGAGCGGAAAAGTCCTATCCCTTCCGATCCGTTTGCAACCACACTTGGTAAATCATCTGGGGTTCCAATATTCGCGGCGATTTCGACACGATGATTGTCTTGTGTCACGGATGGAACACTCTGGAATTTTTGCAGTTCCTCTTGTTCCTTCAGGTAACTGCTTTGGCGGGATTCATATGCTTGTAATTCGTCTGCTGCTGGATCTACGATAATTACCCCATCCGTGCCATCGACAATTACGACTGCACCATCTGCGACTTGGTTCGTAATGTCACCAAGGCCTGCAACTGCGGGAATACCAAGTGAACGCGCCATAATAGAGGAATGAGATGTGCGCCCTCCAATCTCGGTTGCAATTGCTTTTACAAAACGCTTATCTAAATCAATCGTATCTGATGGATTTAGATCATGTGCAATAAGAATAATTGGCTCTTCAATTTCACGAAGTGATAATTTTGTCTTACCTTGCAAATGGTTCATAACTCGTGAACTGACATCTCGAATGTCAGCACTGCGTGCACGCATGTATTCATTATCCATTGCCTCGAATAAAGCAACCATCTGGCTTGAAATCTCTGAAAGTGCAAACTCTGCATTTACATTTTCATCGGAGATTTTGTTTTGGATGGCAGATGAAAACTCAGGATCCTGCAAAATAAGCATATGTGCTTCGAAAATTTGAGCGTGATCTTCACCCAATTTTTCTTTCGTTGTTTCATACACGCTTTGTAGTTCGCCAACCGATTTCTCTAAAGCATCGTTTAGTCGATTCAACTCATCGCTAATGGTTATATTGTGGTCTTCCGCCACCTGTGTCTCTTCTTCGATGAGGACGCGCGCCTTTGCAATTGCTATTCCGTTTGACACACCAATTCCTTTAACTTTCAAACTCAAAACGTTCACCATCCGTTTCGTTCTGTCACATATGGGGTGATTATTACGCTTTTACCAATATTGTTTCGAGCGCGGCAATTGCTTTTTCTTCATCAGAACCATCTGCATAAAGCGTGATTTCATCACCTTTTGCCACCGCCAGTGACATCACGCCAAGAATACTTTTTGCTTCAACTTTACGGTTCGCTTTTTCTAACTTAATGTCACTCGAGAAACTCGACGCGGCTTTCACAAACTCTGTCGCAGGACGAGCATGTAGTCCCTGTTCAAGCGCTACAATAATTTTCTTTTCAATCACTGTGTCTTCACTCCCGGTAAACTCCGTTTGCTGTAAGCGTCAAATTGGACAACCAAGTTTTATTCTACAACAGTCCTATCCATTAACATAACTTGACCCGCCAAGATTGAAGACTCGGTTCTTGGCGGGTCATATGTTAAGCTTACAATTTTATAGCATTCCTTGCTCCTTAAGCCACTGTTGCGCTACATCCATAGCCTTTTTATGATTCAAATCCACTTCTTCATTTAGCTTTTGCATCTCGCTGTCATCAATTTTCCCTGCCAGTTGATTTAAAATGGCTTTGAGTTCTGGATGCGCTTTGAGTACACTGTCGCGAATGGTGGGTACAGCATAGTACGGTGGAAACAAATGCTTATCATCTTTTAACAGCACCAAGTGATTTGCAGGGATGTTGCCATCTGTCGAAAAGGCATCGATGACATCTACGTTTCCACTGGTTAATGCCTTATATTTGAGCCCAATTTCCATTGATTTCACATGCTTGAAATGTGTTCCATATAGTTTATTCATGGCTGGAAGCCCATCGGTACGTTCAATAAAATCTTGCTCCGTACCTAATGTTAAATTCCCTGACTCTTTAGCGAGGCCAGAAATCGTTTTGATTCCTAGTTTACCTGCTTCCTTCTGGGTCATTGCCATAGCATACGTATTGTTGAATCCAATCGGTTTTAGCCAGGTGATATGATATTTTTGCTCCATTTGTTGCTTAACCGTGTCATACGCTTTCTGAGGGTCGGTTGTAACCGGATCTTTTAAGATATTTACCAATCCTGTCCCTGTGTATTCCACGTAAATATCAATATTGCCATTCTTCATAGCGTTCCAAACCACGTTACTGTCGAGCCAAGTTTTCATTTTGATATGAAGCTTCGGATCATTCTTTTGTATCAACAACTTCATCATATCCGCCATGATATCTTGTTCAGTGAAATTCTTACCACCGATAACAATGGTGTCACTGGATGACGTTGATGATGAAGGTGTTGAAGACCCCTCGGAAACAGACACATTTGTTGCTCCGCATCCTCCAATACCTGCCGTCAAAACAAGAGTTGCCAGTATCCCCGTAATCCCCTTCGACATTCGATGATTTCTCCAAAACTTTGATTTTGACCAACTTAACATCTAACAGCCTCCTTTATAATAAATACTCTCCTGCAGAGCAGGTTTACTTTTGTCGAAGCCCTTTTGGTGTCATCGCACGGTCAAATACGATAAGTAACCCATCAAATACAATTGCCAACAAAGCTGCAGGAATGGCACCTGCAAGAATCATAGGAGTATCAATCATATCGATACCGCGCATGATGATATCTCCAAGGCCGCCTGCACCAATGAATGTGGCTAACGTCGCAACTCCAATGGTCAAGACTGCAGATGTGCGAACACCAGCCATAATTACAGTTCGCGACAAAGGCAACTCCACCATCCATAAAATTTGGCGTTTCGTCATACCCATTCCGCCTCCGGCCTCAATATAGGCGTCAGAGACTTCTAGTATACCGGTGTAGGTATTCCGAAGAATTGGCAGAAGTGCATACAACGTAAGTGCAATTAATGCTGGTACTGCACCAATCCCGACAAGTGGAATCATAAATCCGAGAAGCGCCAAACTTGGTATAGTCTGAATGATAGAAACTACAGTCATTACTGGTGCAGCTAATTTTCTATGACGAGTTAGATAGATTCCAAGTGGAATGGAAATCAAACAACCAGCTAACAGGGATATTAAAGATAGATAAATATGCTGCCAGAGTGCCGTCGTAAGGTCGCCCCAGTTTTGTTGAATTGTCTGCCAGAGTATGCTCACGCGAGAACTCCCCCTTTACTATTCACAAGGGTATCAACAGACAGTTCTGCCGCAAACTTATCACTTTCCTCGTCAGATTTCCGATAAGGTGTCGAGAGTACTTCAATCAAACTTGACCGGGTTATTACTCCAAGCAGGTGATTACTGTGGTCCAGTACGGGCAAATATCCTCGGCCCCCCTGCTCAAGAAGCTGCAACACTTCACTGATATCTGTCTCCGATGTGATTATTGGAACATCACAATTTGCTACATCACGGGCTCGAGAAGACTCATTTCCGTAGTTGTCATAAATCTCGTGACTCCCAATTACCCCCATATAATTCCCTTCGTTGTCAGTAACAATGAGTCCATTCACTCGATGACGTCTCATAAGCCGAACAGCTTCTGCCATGCCCTTCCCTGGAAGCACGGTCACAGCAGGAACCATTACATCTTTTGCGTTAAGTTCAATCGAGACTGCTTTAAAACGTTGTTCACCCACAAACTCACGTACAAAGTCATTCTTTGGGTGTCTAAGGAATTGGTCTGGTGCGGCATCTTGTACAATTTCTCCGCTTTTCATAAGCACAATAAGGTCTCCGATTTTCAACGCTTCATCCATATCGTGGGTGACAAATACAATGGTTTTATGAAGAGTAGACTGCAGTTTTATCAGTTCATCTTGAAGCTGCTCACGACTAATAGGGTCCAGTGCACTAAATGGCTCATCCATCAAAACAATTGAAGGATCAGCAGCCAATGCTCGGGCCACACCTATCCGTTGCTGTTGTCCACCGGACAGCTCATTTGGGTAACGCGAACGAAATTTTCCAGGGTCTAGTCCAATTAAGTCAAGCAATTCCTCTGTTCGATGAATCAGGTTTTGCTTAGATTGCCCCTTTAATTTCGGCACCAATGCGATATTTTCCTCAATCGTCATGTGTGGAAATAGACCAATCTGTTGGATGACGTATCCAATGCTTCGTCTCAATTCGACTGGATTCAACCGCCCGATATCTTGCCCATCTATCATGATATGGCCGGATGTAGGTTCAATCAGACGATTTATCATTTTCAGTGATGTTGTTTTTCCACATCCCGATGGCCCAATTAATGTGACAAGGTTACCCTTTGGGATATTGAGGTTTAAACCTTTTACAACTTTTGTTGATCCGTAATTCTTTGAAATATCTATAAATTGAATCAAATAACCTTCCATTTAGTCCTCCTTTGCGGTATCGGATACACAAATAACAGACAGGACTTTATATAGGAACGGCGAAATAGAGGAACATCTACACGATATATCCTGTCCGTCCTTGTATAGCGACACACTCAAATTGTCTATTACACCCAACTAGCCAAAACCCAAAATACTAAGGATAATCCTCATTAAAGTAAGTTCTAAGCTTGTATTCAATTGTTTGCCTGTGAAAGAAAGTATTATCAGAGGGTAAATGGCAATCCCCAGTATTCGCCTACGAGGTTAGCTGTCGGATTCGGCAATTGAATAAAAGCTCACAAATGTTCGTTTGCTTTTCGTTCAATCTCCTACGTCAATCTTGTGGGCACAAGTTGACGATTCACCCCAAAACTTGGGTCCCCCGTTTTCGCAACTATGCGAAATTCGGCCCGTTCCTAGACTGCTTCAAGTTGGAAAAACTATCTACTTTTTTAAAGTAACATAAAACTATATTTTAATCAAGGTCAACTCCAATAACTGGTATTTCACCTTTTTGCCCAGCATGGCTGTTTCTAACCTATTCCCTCCCATACTTATTGAATAGGATAGATAATTTCACACGCGAAATCAGTGCCATGCTGGGAAGGTCATTAAAGTGCTGTCAAAAGCTCCGGATGTTCTATGATTTCTTTGAATTTGTACATAAACGCACCTGCCGGTTCTCCGTCAATGACGCGGTGGTCAAATGTAAGTGAGAAACCCATACGTTCTTGTGCCACAATTGTATCATCAGCCTGCACAACAGCCTTCTTTGCAATCGCATGCGCACCAAGTATCGCAACTTCTGGATAGTTAACCATTGGAGTCGCAAACCAGCCGCCATTTGCACCAGTGCTTGTAATGGTAAACGTGCTGCCCGTTAATTCCTCGTAAGATAGTTTTCGTTCTCTGCCGCGCTTTGTTAAGTCCTCGAGCTCGGCTGCGATTGCAAATATCGATTTTACATTTGCGTTTTTGATTACTGGCACAATAAGTCCATCTGGAGTTGCTGTTGCTATTCCAATATGAATGTGTTTCTTATATACAATTTCCATTGTATTATCGTCAACAGATGCATTAAAGATTGGAAAGGCCTGCAGAGCATGGGTGACCGCTTTAATGATAAACGGCAGATATGTAAGTTTAATTCCTGCCTTCTCTGCAAATGGCAAAAGGCGTAAGCGCAAAGCAACAAGCCCGCTGGCATCGAGCTCGTCCATACCTGTAACTTGCGGGACGGTTGTTGCAGATTTGACCATATTTTCATAAATTCGCTTACGCAGCCCACGTATTGGCACACGTTCTTCTCCCTCAACAGTTGAAACGTCTACAACTGTTGACACACGAGGCACAGACGATACTGAAGAGGCGGGTGAGCTAATGCTGGCACTGTTAGCTGATTCTTTCAGATACCTGTCTACATCAGCCCTTGTGACTCTTCCACTCAGATCCTCGGGAACAAGCTTTAAAAGGTCAACGCCGCAATCCCGCGCATATTTGCGTACGGCAGGCGCTGCCAGCACCTTCGTTTGTACCTTCTTCTTTGCTGCATTTACCGTTTCTGCATCTGTCAATTTTTCTTTGGGTACTGATGCTGCTTCCGTTTTCTCAACTGTATTTGTTTCAACAGCGATAAGAAGAGATCCAACCGGTATCGTCTGACCAAGTTCAGCTCCGAGCTGTACAACTTTACCGCCTACAGGTGAAGCAATTTCTACTGCTGCCTTGTCTGTTTGCACTTCAACGATTGGCTCATCGACCGATATTACATCCCCTTTTGCCACAAGCCACGTAAGCACTTCAGCTTCGTGCAGACCTTCTCCGATATCTGGTAACCGAAATTCATATGCCATATGTGCATCTCCTTTACAAGCGAAATCATGCGAATGAAAGCACTTCTGTAATCGCAGCGGAAATACGTTCCGAATTTGGCATCCATTCATCCTCGATTGCAGCCATCGGGTAAGGAATATCAAGACCCGTAACCCGGAGTACAGGGGCTTCAAGAGAGAATACTGCCCGCTCGCTTATAAGTGCAGAGACTTCTGCTCCAACACCTCCTGATTTAACTGCCTCATGAACAATAATTGCCCGCCCTGTCTTCTCAACTGATGCAAGAATGGCCTCTGTATCCATCGGGACAATTGTGCGCAAATCAACAACTTCGATTGACGTACCATGGCGCTCATTCCATTCACGTGCAACTGCGACAACCACTGGAACAGCGGCTCCCCAAGTAAAAATGGATAGTTGTTCTCCTTCGATAATTACTTTGGCCTTACCTATCGGCACCGTGTAAGGTTCTTCCGGCACTTCCGCTTTAAATGCACGATAAAGGCTCATTGGTTCGAGGAAAACAACGGGATCCGGATCGCGTATCGCCTCAGCCAACAATCCTTTCGCATCATATGGATTACTTGGCATAACGACTTTTAACCCAGGAGAGTGAAGAAATAACCCTTCCAAACTGTCTGAATGGAGCTCAGGGGTTCGAACACCGCCTCCATACGGTGCTCGTACGACGAGAGGGACTGAAAAGCGGCCGGCGGATCGGAAATGTAATCTTGCTGCTTGTGAAGCCAGTTGATCCATGGCCTCATAAATGAAGCCGAGGAACTGAATTTCAGCAATTGGGTGCAGTCCTCGCGCAGCCATTCCAACTGCCGTACCTATAATTGCAGATTCAGCAAGCGGTGTATCAACAACACGGTGTTCCCCAAATTGAGCCTGCAGCCCATCTGTTGCACGAAATACGCCGCCTACTTTCCCGACATCTTCACCGAGTATGATTATGCGGTTATCTCGTTCCATCTCCTCTCGCATCGCAAGGTTTACAGCTTCTACAAGGTTCATCATTGTCATGCGCAACGTCACACTCCCTGTGCAGCTTTTGGAGATTCAAGTTTTTCGCGTAATTCATTGAGATTTGCCGGTGTTTTTGCATAGACAAGATCTATTGCTTCTATCAAGGTTCCTTTTGGTCCGCGCTCCGCTGTTTCGACCGCTTCTGCAATGCGACTTTTTGATATACGAACGGCTTCTTCTTCTTGTTCTTCATCCCACAAGCCACGACTTATCAAAAAGTGCTTAAAGCGAGTAATCGGATCTTTTGTGAGCCATGCTTGTACTTCATCGAAACTGCGATATCTTGTTGGGTCATCAGACGTTGTATGGGCTCCCTGGCGAAATGTGACAGCTTCAATAAGCACAGGCCCCTCTCCAGACCTTGCTCGTTTGGCCGCCTCCCGTGTAACCTGATAAACTGCTAAAATATCATTCCCATCTACCAAAATACCCGGCATACCATATGCAAGTGCCTTCTGGGCTAATGTTGCACTTCTTGATTGGCGGTGCCGAGGCATGCTAATCGCAAAACCGTTGTTCTGAACGAAAAACACTACTGGAAGCTTAAAAACGGAGGCAAAGTTAAGAGACTCGTGAAAATCTCCTTGAGATGTTGCACCATCACCAAGGTAGCATATACTTATACGGCCATCATTCAAATACTGGGAAGCCCATGCACCGCCTACTGCATGAAGTGTTTGACCAGCAATAATGATTTGTACAGGGAATGCATTAACATCTTCTGGGACATACCCGCCTCGAACATGGCCCATCGTATATGAAAGTGTTCGCTCCATTGGCATGCCGTGCACAAACAAGGCAGGAAGTTCACGATAGCTTGAGTAGATCCAGTCAGTTTTCAGAATCGCAGATGAACTGCCAACTTGAGCTGCCTCCTGACCGCTAGATGGAGCATAAGTCCCAAGTCTGCCCTGGCGCTGCAACCGAACTGCCCGCTCGTCGTATAATCTTGCAGTAAGCATCTGACGGTACATATGACGTAATTCGTCATCTGAGATATCCGGCATTTCACCAATCAACTGCCCTTGTGCATCAAGTACCTGTTCCATTTCAATCTGTAGATCGTCTGGGTTTATCCACACGATAAACGACACTCCCTTTGATTTTTGGTAGTTGCTTTTCGTTTGGCGCCATTAATTCCAGGCAGTTCAATATGTTCTGAAATCAATGTCTAGACTCAGACATATAAATATGCACACAGTTACCCGTGACGCAGTCGCTTTCAGACACCAGGGCTGCCGCGTCCATGTTAAAGACTCATCTCCATTACTATGTTACTTTCCATAGCATACGGTTTTTATGGTTGTAAGAATAGAGGTTATCCCAAATTAATGTTTACGGTACCATTTTTTTAGCTTGGTTAGGTTGTTTCTTTCGCGTGCAATCCATTTGGCACGAGCATTTTCAATTAGCAACCGAATTTCTTCTGTTACAGGTCCCTCTGACTGAGCCAACAATCTCAGTTTGTTTCGTGGATTCCGGCAACATGGGCAACTCGAATACATTTCATGTGACGCAACATCATGACCGCAGCCTTCGCAGAAAAAGTAAAATATTTTCGACGCCATACCTTCCTCTTCCTCCATCAGCACTTGACTTACGACACAATGTTCTCACAACAAACGGACTAGTACAAATTAACTAAAATTGATTCATCCTCCAATAATCTTTATTCTAACTCCCACTCAAATACGATAAAAATTAAATCTATATGCTGCTTGTGACAAAAAAGATGACAAACTATTGCTAAGAAAAAAATATCCAATAAATACGCGCATAGAGTAGTCAATTTGCATAACTGGCGTGCATATGAATCAAATGCATTGTAACCAACAGGTTCAAGTACAACCACCAGATAACAACTGAGCAGCCTGCATAGTCGAACAAAGTAAATAGCACATTTGGGGGATGGATGGCTCATAAAAAAATAAATAGGG
>JAKADF010000413.1 GCA_021820805.1 Bacillota bacterium | reverse complement strand
CAAGAAGGTGCTATCTGTAATTTAACAGTAAGTTTTGATGTTAAAGGCGGTAATGGAATTCCTAATTTGGAGATATATGGGACGAACGCGTCGCTGCGGGTGCCTGATCCTAATCAATTTTCTGGGCCCGTATTCATTAACCCCAAGACCTCCAGCGATTGGGAATTAGTTTGCGGAAGTGAGGTTGAGTCTAAAAACCTCAGGGGACTTGGGGTGATGGATATGGCTTCTTCTATCGTACGAGGGGAGGAACATAGGGCATCGGTTGAAATTGCGTTTCATGTTTTGGAGGCTATGCACGGGTTGCTATTATCATCGACGACCGGTCAGCATTATCAGATGCAGAGTTCGTGTTCAAGGCCTGTACTGATGAATTAAGTTTACCTGGTTTTTGGGGACAGAAACCTTTGTTAGATAGCGTAATGATGCTGAATAAAATGTAAGGGCTCACATAGGGAGCTTACTTAGGCGAGATTGTCTAGTTAGCGATGATTCGCCTAGTAAAAACACAGTGTCAATTGTCGCAATAATTAATCTAGCAAGAATATAACTTCGTTTGCGTCAGCAAATGCGATATTCGGGGATTCGTTGAAAGAAATTGAATTTACCAATAATTCATGATTGCTTTAGATAAGGGGCCGTTTGGCACCGGCTCTTGTCCAATATCTCATTATACACGTGACGGGGTGATTATTTTGGCGCAAGTCTCATTTGGCAAAGCCGTATATCTTAGAACACATTCGTCCACTCGTCTTTCAGTCCGTGAAGCGAGGAATTTTTGGTTCTTCACAAGTCCGTGGATTTTAGGATTTATTTTTCTGTCGGGAGGGCCGATCATTGCATCCCTCGTTTTAAGTTTTACAAACTATTCTATCACGGCACCCCCAGCGTGGGTTGGTATACAGAGTTATGCCAATCTATTAACTGATCCAATATACATTAAATCGATCGGAGTTACCCTCACGTATACCTTTCTGTCTGTACCTCTTTCATTGACTTTCGCGCTGGCTGTTGCGGTTCTCCTAAGCCAAGACATTCGCTTTTTAGGTGTCTTTAGGACAATATTTTATCTTCCCGCAGTGATCTCGGGGGTAGCAGTATCTCTGCTCTGGGAATGGGTTTTAAATCCACAATTTGGATTAGCCAATTATGTACTGTCTTGGTTTGGTATTCACGGTTTATTGTGGTTCGAAGGTAACCATAGTGTAATTCTGGCGTTCGTCATCATGTCGATTTGGGCTATGGGTGGTCAAATGGTGATTCTTCTAGCTGCACTAAACTCTGTTCCTAAGGTCCTATATGAAGCTGCAGAAATTGATGGGGCCTCACCTTGGAAAAGATTCCTACATATTACGTTGCCTATGATTAGCCCGTCTATTCTATTTAACTTAATAACGGGCATGATTGCCTCCTTCCAAGTATTTGTTCCTGCACAGGTTATCACGCAAGGTGGTCCTAATTTCAACTCAGAGTTTTATGTTTTATATCTCTTCAATAACGCCTTTCAGTATTTTCGGATGGGGTATGCTTCTGCTCAAGCTTGGGTACTATTCGTTCTAATTATGATTTTGACTGTTGTTCTCTTAACAATTAGCAAACGTTACGTATATTACGAGGAGTAACTTTTGTATATCCAATTAATTTCCAATTCAGGGGGGATTAGTGTGAAATCTATTCATCTTCGGAGGATGAGCATAGGTCGGTTGGCTACCTACATTATCATTGTCACGTTATGCATTATCTTTGTGGCCCCACTTGCATGGATGTTATCTACTGCACTAAAAACGGAGGGGGACGTGGCTACCTTTCCTCCAACTTTCATTCCACATCCGGTGGTATGGGGAAACTTTTGGAAGGCGCTTACGGCTGTTCCATTTCTTCAGTATATGTGGAATAGCACGTGGTACACATTTTTTAGCCTGATCGGCGACGTTTTATCATCTTCTTTTATTGCGTATGGATTTGCTAGGTTACGATCCCGATTTCGAGAACCGCTATTTTATCTTATTCTGGCGATGCTTATGATTCCGTATCAGGTAACAATGATTCCGCAATTCATTCTATTTCGAGATTTAGGATGGATTAATACTTATCTTCCATTGATTGTTCCAACGTTTTTCGGAAGTCCATTCCTTATTTTTCTAATGAGGCAGTTTTACAGATCTATCCCCTACGAAATTGATGAAGCAGCAAAAATCGACGGTGCGAGCCATCTTCGCATTTGGTGGCAAATTATTATGCCGCTGGCCAAACCAGCTTTGGCTGCCGTAGCGATATTTTCCTTTATGTTTCACTGGAACGATTACCTTGGGCCTCTCATTTACTTGAACAACAACAGTTTATATCCTGTCAGCTTAGGGCTTGCCCAGTATACCGCGGCATATGGTGGTACATTGTGGAATCTCTTAATGAGTGCATCAATTGTCGCTGTTTTACCGTGTATTATCGTATTTTTCATTGCGCAACGTTACCTGGTTCAAGGCATCACTATGACTAATTTAAAATGACGTGATTTTGTGGGGGGGTGATCGATGATTAGGTAACTTCGCGGATTTGTAAACTAGGAAGAGAACATGTAATGAGGACGGAGTTTAAAAACCTTTAGAAAGGACTGACCATTACAAATGTTAAAAAAGGGTTTGTATATGGGATTGGTAACTGCCACCGCGCTTAGTGGTTTGCTCGTAGGGGTAGGTTCTGCTTCTGCTAGTAATATTCAGACCGTCACGTGGCTCGTTCGAACGGACCCTGTCATGAATCCGTGGGAGCGAGCGACGATTAAAGCCTTCGAGAAAGTGCATCCGAACATTCATGTGCAAATGATAATCTCACCAGCAGGAGCACCATTTGACCAAAAACTACTTACTATGTCAGCAGCTGGAGACCCGCCTGATATTTTTTCTCATTGGGGGAATGATAGCTGGGCAGACTTCGTGTATCGGGGAATTGCCCAGAACCTAACGCCATTCATAAAGAAATCTCATTTTTCTTTCGCTGGAATGGATCCTGCACTTTTACGACAATACACTATCAACGGGCAGGTGTATGGAATTCCATTTGCAGGAGGTGGTTCCTACCTATTCTACAATCTTAATATGTTGAAAAAGGCACATCTTCCAATACCGACCACAAATTGGAATGACAAGGCGTGGAACTGGAACACCGTGTTGCATTATGCGAAAAAGATGACGGTTCATTCATCTAAGTTATCAGGAATGCGTTGGGGGCTCAACGATACTCTATGGCCTCAAAATGCGGGGGCTTGGTTGTTTGGGGGCGATATATTCCCTGAATCCTCGTACCACACGGGTGTAGTAAATAAGGTTTTCGCCACGAGTCTTGCTTTAGAACAGGCGACACAGTGGCAGAGGGATCTAACTTTTAAATACAAGGTAGCTCCAACGCCTGCTCAAACCACAGGCCTCTCCTCAACAGAAGACCCTTTTCTGTCTGGAAAGATTGGTATGGAGATGACCGGGATCTGGGGATTTTGGACCTTTAGGCCGGCGAACTTCAAATGGGGTGTGGCACCATTGCCCTATATAAAAACAGATAAAGACGTTCTCTTTACAGATCCATGGATGATGGCAAAAGGGGCAGCTAACCCTCAGGCGGCCTGGACTTTCTTAGAATGGCTTGCAAACCCAACCGAGGGGGATAAGTCTTATGTTCTGGCCTCAGGCGTCTTTCCTGTATGGAAACAGCTCGTTCCGCTATGGGCAAAAAACGAGCATAAGTTGCTTCCCAATAGTAAGCGTAAAACCTGCCCCACCTATCGACAC
>JAKADF010000412.1 GCA_021820805.1 Bacillota bacterium | reverse complement strand
ATGCTGCCGCATCATCCGGATTAAGTATGAGATTGACATTTTCTCTGATCAACACATTCTTTTCATAATCATACTGAAAGTTTTCAACGTCTGGTAAAAATTTAACTAAGCATATAATTTTCATCTTATTCTTTCATAACTGCTTTATGGTCAGTAACAACAGGCTCCTGCTTCCGCATTGTTATCTTTCCGAAAATAAAGGCTAATACCAAACCAATCACACCTATCACTGCACTTGAGATGAAGTAGGCATTATAGCCACCGTTATCACCAAATGTGTCCCATAGGAAGCTATTAAACTGTGGCAAGAGAATATCAGGAGAGTATCCAATAAAAGAGATAACCCCAATCGCAGTTCCTAGAATGGATGCTTTAATCTTGGCTTCGCCTAAGAGCGACCAGTATGTTCCGCGAATCGCATAAAGGAAGATAGCCAATATAACAATGAGTGTATAGAATATAGATATTCCTGAAGAAACAGGCAACAATGCGATTGCGACAAGACAAATGCTTGCCCCTGCGAGTGCACTCATGATGATGTTGGTCTTTCCAAAACGGTCGGCAAGAAATCCGGCAAGGATGCCGCCCACTGGTCTCATCCAAAGCACAACGACCATGATCGTCCCTACACTGACTGGGTCAACACCAATGTTCGTTTGCAAAAATCCACCTAAGTAATAATAGGTCCAGAAAACGATGTAGCCTGCAAAAACGATACTGCCGTGCAGATAGACCATTTTGTTTTTGAAAACCTTGGATAAATCGGAGAACTGGAATTTTTCTCGCTCTGCTTCTGCACGCTCATCCAAAACTTTTTTATCATCTTCGACAAAGACCATAATTAGAATCGATGTAAGCAAAAGCACGCCTGAATACATATAAATAACCGCTACCAGTGCCGCTTGTTTATCCAGCAACTCAAGGCTGTTTCCAAGGATACTGGAGAAAATCAGAAGCGCTACGCTCGCTAGCCCGGCTTCAACAACTCCCCGGCCGCCATCAAGGATGCCAAAGAATCTTCCTTCTTCGTTTTCCTTTGCGATCATTTTTACAAGTTTTAAGTGAGCACTCCAGAATGTGAATACCGAAAACGCTCCCCAGATACAGAAAATCAGGATTACACTCGTATAGCTCGGTACCTGGGCGAACCAAAATCCGCCCACTGAGGTACCAAACAATGAGATTGCCAGCAATTTCTTTGCAGAAAATTTATCGCTTAGCAAGCCACTCGGGAAATAGCCTAATACAAACACGATGCCGAGGATCGAATAAATTGTGTTTAGTTGAGGCAAGGTCATGTTGAACACTTCAAGAATGGTTTCCTGGTAGCTCCCCCGTAAATATATGACAGGATAGATCGAGCCAGCAGCAAGCACAACCAACAAAAACTGAAAATACCTTTTAAACATTTCCCTTTTCATATTACACCCCCAGATTTATATGAGAACGCTTATTTCTTACTTTTGATACTTGGCGCCTTCCTCTTGGTAAAAAATCGTTCCGAAGTTCATTATGCCATTCGGATCAAATGCTTCTTTCAGCTTCTCGAGCATGTAATAAGCTGAGCCATGCTCTTGCTCTGTCCACTCATTGCGAAACTTGCCAATCCCATGGTGATGGCACATCGAACCGTTAAGCTTCAATGTTTCTTCAACAATAATTCTTTGAATCGGGTGGTGATAAATTCTCATTTCGTCTTCTGGGGCGCAATTGATTTTATAGTTATAGACGAAGTACATATTCGTACCATTTATATAACTATGAGATGAGTGTCCTCCCAGGAGTGTCAGGTCATGGACACGCGGAAACTCTTCTTTAATTCTATTGATAACATTATCGTAAATTTGCGGAATCGTTTCCCAGTCTGCTGAGATCTCAGTCGTAAATCCGGCATGGCTGTCGTTTTCTACCATACCTTCATACTCATCATCAATATCCTTTTGGGACCAGTTCAAGTTATTGAACCATTCTTTTATTAATTCGCTATCGACCTGCTCAACAATGTCATCTTTGAATTTTTCAACAGCATCTTCAATTCCTCTTGAAGTTGCAGCAACAATTTCTTTATTGCCTTCCGCCATAAGAATCAACACACACTTATCTTTACTGAAATGATAGAAATGCTGCTTGGCATCTTCTTCAGAATACGTACGAGCAACTGATGGGCGGTAACCATTCACCATCACTTCTCTTAGCACTTTAATACCTGTTGCGACGTCTTCAATCAAATATCCATAGAACTTGTGATTTTCCGGGAAGAATTTAAAGATCTTAACCGTTACCTCAGTGATGTAGCATAGTGCTCCTTCATTCCCTATCGCAATGTGACGAATGTCTGGACCACCAGCACGTCTTGACACATTCTTGATTTTAGAAATATGGCCATTCGGGAATACACATTCAAGCCCAACGACCATATCCTCAATTCCACCGTATAAAGTAGAAAATTGCCCAATACTTCTCGTCGCGACTAGACCACCAAACTTAGCAACTGGTTTCGATTGTGGAGAGTGGCCAGTTGTGTACCCTCTCTTTCTAAGCTTATCTTCAAGGTCCTGAAGCACGACACCGGATTGAATGGTAGCCTGCATATTGTATTCATCAATTTTGATCACCTTATCAAGGTTTTTCGCATCAATGACAAGGGTTACTTCTTTCCAGTTCTCTAATCCGCCCTCAGTTGCGGTTTTGCCGCCTCTAGGAATCACATTGATGTTATTTTCATTGCAGAATGCTAATAGTTGACTAACTTCTTCAGCAGAGTAAGGGTATACAATTGCTGTTGGCAATGGAACATCTACAACTCTTCTTGCTTTTGCGTATTTTTTATATCGATCTACCGATGCATCGTATAATTCTTCATGATTTGTATTGAATTGTTCTTCAGTCAAAATGGTCTTAAGTTCTTCAAGTAATTTCTCTGCATTCATAGTTGAACCCTCCATATTTGTAAAGATTGATTTTTCCAATAACAATTTGCGTACAGCCCCCGGGCGGCTATATGACTACGCTTTCATCATACTAACGATTTAAGAAAGAGTCAATGAAAAAATCGGAAAATTTACTATATATATTCATTTTTTATTATATTACGGAAAATTTTCCTCTTTATCAGAATACTTGTTATTGCACTAAACTAATTTTGACACCTAAAATCTCCCTTTACTCCACTGCATATTAAGAGTAAAATTTACTCGACTACACTAATTATTCCCACTACTACTTTTTATCAAGGAGATAAATTGGATGATTAACATTGATTTTAATAAATTAAATCCTCTCGAAAAGCAGATCCATGATCAACTGCTTAAATACTCCCAGGAACATCAAGATATAAAGATTAATATAGCTGCAGAAATGTGTGATTGCTCTGTTTCTAAAATATCCAAGTTTGTGAAAAAACTAGGGTTCGCGAATTATAAACAATACATGGATTTTTTATATGGAAAGGAAATTCACCAAAAGAACTCCTCAAGTGAACTAGAGAGGCTTCAAAATTTCATTAATGATTTTGATCCATCGATGGTAGATGATTTCATTCAGCTATTAAATAAGCATGAAAAAGTCATCCTTTTTGGATACGGCCCCTCTTTCATCAGCGCTCAATATTTTGAATATAAATTGCGGATTTCTACAAATAAATTCATAAGCACGGCACCTGATGAAATAACAGTAAATACGATGGTGGACGAAAATACCTTGCTGATAGTATTAACCACCACTGGTGCTTTTAGGTCTTTTGAAAATATTTATCAGCTTGCGAAGAAGAAAGGGTGCGAAGTTTTGTTGATTGC
>JAKADF010000014.1 GCA_021820805.1 Bacillota bacterium | reverse complement strand
TTGGCGTATTTCCACCGGAAACAGGCACAACCGTTGCTCCAAGACGCTCACAGCCATAATGAAGTCCAAGTCCCCCGGTAAACAGGCCATAACCGTAAGCATTATGAAAAATATCGCCTTTCCGTCCACCTGCTGTTGCGATAGCACGAGCTACACAGTCTGCCCAGTTTATGATATCTTGTTTAGTGTACCCAACTACCGTTGGCTTTCCTTTTGTACCAGAGGATCCATGAATCCGCACAATCTCACTTTGGTCTACCGCGAATAGACCAAAAGGATAGTTTTCCCGTAGATTGGCTTTCTTCGTAAACGGCAATTTGGGAACATCGTCGATTGTTCGAATGTCATCAGGCGTTATGCCTTTTTCATCAAACAAACGACGGTAGAAGGGTACATTGTAATAAACCCTTGTAACAGTGTCACGTAAGCGTTTTGATTGCAGCTGCCGAAGAGAGTTTCTATCCATCGTCTCGATTTCGGGCTGAAACATCTTTTTTCATCTTCCTCTCCCGTAATTTCATATCATGTTTCCTCAATATATCTCGTTTAATATCAGTTCTAATAGAAAAGATTTACTTTACTAGACTATTCAGACTTTTAGTCATCGCCTCCGGCTCTCTTCAATAATGGCTTTTCATCAATTTTTATCTGCTCGCTCATTCACAAACAAACGCTTGCTTGTTATCACATATGATATCGTATATTATATTGTCGAAATTGTCAATATTCACACACAGTATCCATAAACTTTTCGTCTGACCAAACTGTTAATAAAGCTTTGGAATAACTATAGACTGGATAGAAAAAGGCTCAAAAAGAGTTGACAGAAAAAATTTCTATTGAGGCTTAGTATAAAAGCTCATTAACGAAGGAAAGAATGGCAATTTAACACTAATAAAGAAAAATAATACAGTTGCTGCCCTAGCTGCCCTATATGTTATATCTTTTAATAGTCTTCGCACGCTCGGCAGGTGATTGATAACTATAACTCGCTGTTTGGACATTCTTCCTTATAATCTGCAGCGGAACTCTATCCCAGCCCATGATATAAGCGAATAGAATTCTATGATCCGCATGACGCACAAAATATTTCCCATCTAACGTTTTATACGAACCAGGGATTGGCGGAAAGTCTGTCAAACACCTTATTTTATCGAACCAATAAGCCAACATACTTGGTACTGGGTGCGCGTTTTCTCTTGGGCCAAAAAGCCATCCGTCACCATAGGTCAAATTTAGAGGTGCGACCGTAATATATGGAGTACAGGTTTCTCCCGAATTCTCTACATAAGCCATCTGGTTCCCTTTGTATGGATAATCTGGCACGTCAATCAAATTTATCTCGAGTTGTATTTCCAACTCGTCTTTTGCAAAAGTACCATCAAAATATTTTTCTCGAAATGTAACAGCGTCCATAACTCTGCCCCCGAATTGAACATTTCCTATTACTAATTCCCAAAGAAGATGAAGCCCACGCGTTTCGTCCGTATCTTCGTGGGCTCCATTTCATGATGTATAGTTATACAATCATTTTAAACAATCGCTTCACGGTCTACCGCGAATAGACCAAAACAATTAATATCCGAAGATTGGCTTTCTCCACAAAAAACGCTGCTTATCAAACGTGTTTCATACCCTCAAAAGGTTGATGGCACCCATTACAATAAAACATCGATCTGCAGGCTGTTGGGCCAAAAACATTTTCCACTTTTGTGTCCGTAGATGCACAATATGGACAAGGTGGGGCCTCTGTCACAGAGATTTTGCGCAAGGCGGGTGCGATACCGCTCTTTTTCAGCTTCTCCCGTCCTTCCGGCGTGATTCTGTCTGAACTCCACGGCACATCCAGAACAAACTTTACCTCGACACTTTTTATATCATCAAACTCCTGCATTGCCTTTTCGACATTGCGCCTCATAATTTCAAGCGCGGGACATCCGACGAATGTAGGTATTAACTCAACATGCACATGACCTTGGTCGACTTCAAGTTTATGAACCATCCCCAGTTCAACCAAACTAACTGCTGGCATTTCCGGGTCTTTCACTGTGTTCAATAGTGCTAACACTGCTTTTCGAATAGATTCATCAACTTGCAGTTTATCAATCTGTTGTCCTGAATGAATAGTTGAATCAAGTACATCCGCTAGTGCATTCGTTTCCATGTTCCCATCTCCTTACCAGTTTGCAACAGGGTTTAGACGATACACTTCGGTTGCTGTAGTGAGTAATTCCTCCAAATCCTTCGTGTGTTCTCCAAATCGCCCGCCTTGCTTTCCAGACTGAACTGGAGAACCCGGCCATGTTAAACCAACTGTCTCAAATATCCCTTTCACTGTCTCTTCCCACTTCAAATACAATTCTTTCTCAGTAATTGGCACAATCTCCTCTGCTACAAGCAACGATGCATATGGTCCATACATAAACAGGTCAAATAATTCCGGCCAAATTCCTGCAATCGCACTCTCCAGCCGCTCTTTAGCTTCTCCGCCGGCAATAGCCAACCGCTTAAACCATGTCTCCATATGGAGATAGTGGTAACGCTCCTCCCGTTGAATCTTTTTTACGCCAAGCGAAAGCGGTACATAACTGGAATTCGTCAATTCATTAATTAAAATTGCTTCAAATACGTCATACAGGTAACTGCGCGCAACAGCATGCGCCCAATCTCCGTTTCTCCGCTCCAAAAAAAGTGCGTTGTGAAACTCGGACGCATTTCTGCCAAATGCTAAATCATCCGGTTTCCCTTCACCTAATTCACTTAGAAAATTATAGTAAAGAGTGGCATGCCCAATTTCATCTTGGCATATAGAACTAAACGCTATGTCCTCTTCAATGTCTGGTGCAATGCCCAACCATTCAGAGATTCGATGTCCAAGAAGGAAATCATCATCTGCTAATCGATATAAAAAATCTACTAATGCCTCGCGATACGCTTTATTTCCCCCAGCTTCTTTCGCATTTTCTACTCGCATCTGATTCATCCCCTCGCATACTTTGCGACTTCTTCTATACTTTCAACTCGATTCTTAAACTTTTTCCACAACTGTGCGCTTCCGGAGTACGCTGCCATATTGCGATAGTCACGATTCATTTCAAGGTGATTATAAAAATCGGTGTCTTCGTACGAACTGGCGGCAACATCGTTCTGCCTAACAACCCAAATATTAACCGCCTTGTCACGCCGCAAAAAATTCTCCCTCGCCACCTGGAGTGCAAGTTCGGGAGACGGAGCAACAACACTCCCCACGTGTACATGAAAATCAAGCGGATTATATTGGATGAAAACCTCAAATGCTTCATAAACAGGTTTACTTGTATCTTCAAGTTTATTTTCAAGATTTGTATTTGCTCTGATTGCCATGTTCCTTCCTCCCTATTTCAAATGGCTTCCAAGACTTTGCTTGCGCGAAGCATTGCTTCCCGTACCCACCGCTGGTCTTCATGCGCTTTCCGACGCAACTGAATTCTCTCCTGTGATTTCGGTCCCGAATTTTTAACTACAATTTCCGTGAAATACTCCCAATCGGGTTCAGAATAAATCCACTTCTTCTCTGCTTCATCGTAGTGTAGTTTTGGATCCGGAACGGTCATTCCAATAGACTTCAAGCGTGGAATATATCGTCCGATGAATTTCTGACGCAACTCTTCATTTGTCTTGTTCCGTATCTTGTACTCCATCATTCTGACAGACGCAGCGGACATTTTTGGAGGTCCAAAAAAGAACATCATTGCAGGCCACCATCTGTTAATTGACTCTTGAAGCATTTCTCTCATCTCATCTGTGCCGTCAGCTAACGACAAAATAATATTTTCCCCCATTTGCATATGGAAACTTTCTTCTGCCACTATACGCTTTAACACACGCGCATATGGTGCGTAGGAACTATCAAGCAAGGTTGCCTGAGTAATGATGGCTCCACCATCGACTAACATGCAAATCACGCCGGGGTCTGCCCAAGAACGAGTTTCCATATGAAATACGTTATGAAACTTTACCTTATTTAAAAAGATATCTGTTATCATGTCTTCTCTAACTTTTCCAAGCGGCCTTGCTAAATCTTCTGCAACTCGAAGCAGCAACTGTCCATGCCCTACCTCGTCTTGTACCTTAGAGATGATACCTAGTTTTCGTAGAAGCGTAGGCGCTTTTGGCACCCATTCTTTTTCCGGGTATGCACCCATGATTTCGCTTACACCGTGCATATGGATTTGCTTAAGAACTAATTTGCGATACTCATCCGGCATCCAATCTGTCGATTCAACTTTTTCTCCCCGATTAATGCGCTCCATAAACTCTTCATAACGTTCATCAACTGCCACTCTCCATCTTCCTCTCCCGTGGTTAAATATTGCGACTCTTTACCATACCGTTTAATATCAACTCTGTGAAATGAAGTGCTATCTCTTCTGCGCCATCCGGACCCTCAGGGTCGTACCATTGGTACACCGAGTTAGCAACCGTTAAAATCAACATACGGGCAAATTTAACGTTACTTATTTCTAATTCTCCGCTTTCCACTCCATCTGTTAAGATCTCTGTCCAAAGCGATTCATAACGATCTCGTTTTTGCAAAATCACCTTCCTTCTTGTATCCGACAATGCATTCCATTCATGAAAGAAAACACTTGAAGCATCAAGATGTTCAGTTACAAGTTTCAAATGTGCAATTAAACCGAGACAAATCTTCGTTCTGGCAGAACATGGTTTTTTCACAATCGTTTCAAGTGTTTCAATAAACCCGTCCGTATCTGTATCTGCAATGGTGAAAAGCAAGTCTTCTTTTGATTGAATCAGTGAATAAATACTCCCAGATAAAATTCCGCGCTCTTTCGCAATATCGCGAACTGTGGTGCCATAGTACCCTTTTTTACTGAATAATTTTTGGGCTGCTTCTAAAACAAGCTGCTTACTGTCTGTATTTTTCACCACCTCCGCCCCTCTCTCTCCCAGATGGAAACTAGACAAGTAAACAACAAGTACTTATTATTTCATCGTTCACCAAACAAGCGTTTGCTTTTATTATATCTAATATTATATATGATTGTATCGAAATAATCAATTAACTTATTTAAGTGAAATATCATAGCCTGGACTTTGATTTGAGTAATTGACAATGGAACGCTGATTCTATACAGTTTGGCTTATGAATAAAACATCAAACCTTTCAAATAAACAGGAAAAAGCATATGATCTCATTCGTTCACGCATTTTAGACGGAACATACAGTGCTGGTTATCGTCTTGTGCTTGACGGGCTTGCAAAAGAGCTTGGCTTTAGTTCAATTCCAATACGTGAAGCTATTCGCCGACTAGAAGCCGAAGGTTTATTGGAATATGAACCTAACATTGGCGCTCGTGTAACCAAAATTGATAATAAAGTATACTTGGAAACGCTGACCGTACTTGCATTGTTAGAAGGCTATGCAACAGCCCTTGCCTATCCGCATTTAACACATGAAGACTTTGACGAACTTCGAACCATTAACGAAAAGATGAGGGAAAGCCGCGCTAACTTTGATCTCGAGGAATATAGCCTGCTCAATCGTAAATTTCACAAGAAAATTTATGAATCCTGTGATCAAACATACTTAATTAGCGAGATCCATAAGAATGAAGCGAAAATAGATGCAGTCAGGTCGACAATTTTTTCATTAATACCTCACCGGACTACAGACTCTTTGATGGAACATGAAAAATTGATTCAGTTAATGGAGTCTGGTGCTGATGAACAATCTATTGAACACTTTGCAAGAGAACATAAATTGAATACAGCAAAGACTTTTCAAACATGGAAACAAAAACATTGATTTGAGCCGCAGAGATGCATTCCATTATGTGCGGCTTTAGTTGAACTACGGTTTACCAAGTTTTTGTAGAACGATGAACCATTCCTAAACACTGAGCTATTTTTTGACCAGACTCATTTGTAACCGTCATCTCGTAAAACCCAGCACGGTGTGTTAATTGTTGCTCTTGTGCTAATGCGAAGAGCCTGTCTCCAAGTTTGGCTGCCGCATAAAATTGAATAGACATACTTGTAGCCACAGCCAGCCGTCCATGCCCATTGCTCGCTGCAGCAAAGGCATAGTCTGCTAGACTAAATAATAATCCGCCATGCACTGAGCCAGCAAAATTTAAGCCCTGCTCAGTAACTAACGTGGTCACACGAGCATACCCTGGACGAGCTTCAAGCAGTTCAAAATTTAAGTAGTTCGCAAATGAATCGCTTTCGAATTTTTCGAGTAATGTTTTCGATATTTCGTATGTTTGTAACTCAGATACGTCTGTTTTAATCTCCATTTTGCGCCCTCTTTTGTATAATATAAAAACCTCTAAACTACTTATCTTACAATACTGTCACACCTAAGCATTCTAATGTTCTTGTTACAACACACTGAACTACTTCTATTGCCTCATCGAGTCGCTTGCATGTTGTGCTTATCATTTCAACCGCATCTTCGGCCCACTCTTTTGGATTATTTCCACCGGTGCAGAAATCCTCAAAACAGGTTTCAGCAAGAACATCACATGTTTCTTCCACCCAAGCTAATCCTTCCTTAAGTGCCGTTTCTTCAAAATTGGCAATCTCAACATCCGGTAAACTCGAAAGCCATCTTTCAAATTCCTCGTTCACCTTGCGTCCTCCCTTCCCTTCAACTTTTCGCCATAATTATAACGGTGTCCAAACAAGCGTTTGCTTTTATTATATCTAATATTATATACGATTGTTTCCGAATAATCAATTTATTGATTATGCCAGATGTAGTTCTCTAATATAGAAAAAGGTTTGTGATATCGGTTATTTCTCCCGTTATCACAAACCTTTTATCGGCCACATTTTATTCAAATCAATATAGTTTTTTTTCCTCATTGTAATTTTTCAATATTTCAACTGCTTCCCGGAACCTTATGGCATGAATCACCTCCCTTTCTCGTAAAAATTTAAGGCTGTCTTGGATATCTACATCATCCGTCAAGTCAATCAACCATTGATAAGTAGCCCGGGCTTTCTCCTCGGCTGCAATATCCTCGTACAAGTCCGCAATCGGATCACCTTTTGCTTGAATATAGGTTACTGTAAATGGATTTCCTGCTGCGTTGTGATAAAAAAGCGCTAAGCTATGATCTGCATAATGCCCTTCAAGTCCTGCTGCCTTTATCTGCTCTGGTGTCGCATCTTTCATAAGCTTATAGACCATCGTTGCAATCATTTCTAAGTGAGCAAATTCTTCAGTTCCTATATCCGTCAAGAGACCAATGACTTTGTCAGGAATCGTATATCGTTGGTTTAAATAACGAAGAGCAGCTGCCAGTTCTCCATCGGCTCCCCCGTACTGTTCAATTAAACATTTTGCTAATCGTGGATCACACTTCCCCACCTTGACAGGGTACTGCAGCTTTTTTTCATAAATCCACACGAATCACCACCACCTTGTATACTTATCACACTTGCCACGGCCATGGGCCCTCTGACCATGTCCATCTATCTAGAGACAAACTGTTCCCATATTCGCGCAGCGGCCCAAATGTCGATTCAAACTGCTGCATTAAACTCTGCTTTCTTTTCTGAAATTGCGTAAATTGAGCAAATGCCTGGGTGTCATCCGGATGTGTATCTAGATACAAAGTTAATTCAACGAGCACAAAGTCGACGGCCTGTAATTCATGCATGTATTGGTAATACGCCTTTGGAACTACACGCGGCATTGTTAGTCCCCCCTCTTATGCAGCGGATCGTAAGGACTGTAAAGGTTTGGCCAAAGCGTTCCTAGACGCAGCGCTTCACGCGGCGAAAATTGTTTTAATCCTTTCGGTTGGAAAACGACGTATTGATTTGGCGGAACAATAAAATAGTGCTTTGTTGGTGGGCATGGGTCAAAAGGGCTTACGTATGGGTCATCGACACGCCATTGTTTATCCATACAAACCGCCTCCTAGAAACTCCGAACGGTCATCGTCACGTATGGATGAATATGTACCTGGGACAGAATTCAGAAGGCTTTAAAGATAAAAAGTTATTCGTTTACCAGTCTTAAATCAAAAGGATGGAGCGGGGACTTTAAGGGGATCGTTTCAGATCAATGCAAGATTAATGCAATAACAATGCCGACAATGCAACCTCCTAAAACTTCTATTGGCTTATGACCTACGTGTTCGTTCAAAATCGGCCAATCAACCAACCACCACGGAGCTTTGGCAACCTTAATGTGGCGAATTCGCGGTACGGGCCGATTTGATGCGGAGGCTTCATTTAACTCAACGCTTTGTGCATGTCTGCCTTGTAAATCGTGCAGCATCCGATTGAGCACAGCAGCATGTCTACCAGTTTGCCACCTCACTCCAGCCGCATCGTACATGACAACAAGGGCTACAAATACACCTATTCCGAGAATCGGATCACGTGCTCCTTCACGTAAACAGAGTTCTGTAACAAGCGCAACAACAAGGGCCGTATGCGAGCTTGGCATACCGCCTGACTGACGCATACGTTGCCAGTCAAATCTACGAAGCTGCACCATAATAATAATAGGTTTCAAAATCTGTGCAGAAATCATCGCAACTAAAGGTGCAACCCATATGTATGCCGAATTATGAAACAACGTATACTCCCCTTTGCATATCACGCAAGCTTATGATGCTCAAGTGCCTTAAGGCCGTCTTGATGAACAAACAGTTTGTCAAGATTTACAATACTATAAAATACGCTCATGAAAAGAAGTATACATGCAGCTACATAAAATGGAGCAACTGGGCCGACTATATTCCACAGTTCAGTTCCTACAAGAGGCCCAACTGCCATACCAAGCCCTTCTACAGTCATAAACACCCCAAACATGACTGCTCTGCGTTTTTCAGTTACGCTTCTTGCTAAAACTGAATTCCAACTGGGTAAGACAAGTGCGTAAGCGGATCCAAATCCAGCAACGCCCAAAAACACTTCCCATATTACATGCAATTGCACGACAACAGGAAGCATAACACCGGACAAGACAAATCCGCCAACGAGGAAAGGCTTGTACCCATAACGGTCAACTAACTTTCCCATTGGAACCTGTAAAAGAACGGTGGCTGCACCGCCTGCGATTAATAGATAACTATACATTCGCCCGTCAAATCCAAGTTCATACCTCGCGTACAGTACCATAACAGGCAATAACAACCCTACTGCGAACATTTGGACAAACATACCCGGAAATAAGATTCTGACGCTTTGTACTTCATGAAAAACTGCCTGCAAGCTTGTCCGTTTGCGGTGATGTTGTTCTGGACGGTAACCCTGCATGATAACAACAGACAAAATGTACGAAAAGAGCCAGACAGAAAGGAGTACAGCAAACCCGCTCCGAACATGGTCGCCAAGAAACCAACTCATTGTAATCGCTCCGCCGCCTGCACCCACAAGCCACGCCATCATGATACTTCCCATTGCAGCTCCATACGCTCCGTTTTTTAAACCGCCTGTCACCCTGGATATCGTTGCTGGCCAAATGGCTGCCATGCCAATTCCGAGAAGCCCACAGCCGGTAACAAGCAGTGGTCCATGATGAGCACGAACTATCAGCCACAGTCCAATCCAAGCAATACCTAGGCTAACTGCAACAACTTTTCGCTCCCCAAACCTATCTACACACCATCCTGCGATGCTGCGCAGACCAGTATCTAATGTATAATGACCTCCAATGGCATATCCAACAACTTCTGTCGATAAACCTAACACACCACGAACATAAATTGGTAATATAAAAAATAATAGGGCACCTCGAACAAATTCGCATAATCCGAGTACAAGGAGGGCAAGAGAACTCTTACCGTGGAAATTTTGCTGTTCTTCGGTTTGGCTCAATGTATTGCCTCCTAAATTCCAAGCGTAAAGGAGCATTTTTCAGTGCATCATTATATCGCACATCTATTACAAACTTACGGGTATACTGGCTTATTCATAGCGCTTGCTCTTGAATACGTTCTCGGTGTTCCCGCCGAAACAATTCTCACAACAACCGGTATCCTTTGGCAGAACAAAATTTACCACCTGCATTTATTTCCACTTGTTATGTCAACTTCGCTCGGTACAACTGTTGGAGCATCATTTGCCTATGTGATTGGCAGAACGCTCGGACGGCCTTTCTTGCTGAAGTATGGGAAGTTCGTGCGGTTAACACCCGAACGAATAAATAAAGCAGACAGACTCTTTGCCAAGTATACATTACCAACGCTCATCATTTCACGCTATATTGCAGTCATCAGGATATTAATTCCGTACCTGGCCGGAATCAACAAAATTCGATTTCCTCTTTACTTCATCACAATTTTTCTTAGTTCTATCTTATGGACAACAACCTTTATTACAGCAGGAGGCATTATAGAGCATGCCTTTGGTGCAGTTCTGCTCCATTGGAAACGGAATTTAATTCCTGCTATTCTCATTCTTGCCTTACTTATCGTCGGATACGCATACCTGCACAAATGGCTATCGAAAAAAATGAATTTAGAAGATAAGAGTAAAAAGGACAAAAGCAGGGATTTGGACAGCTAAGATTACTTGATGCTATTATGATGGACTCGCTGGCGCACAGATTCATACATGAGAACACTGCCCGCAATGCCTGCATTCAAACTTTCGGCTTGACCTATCATCGGAATCGCTACGCGATGAGTTGATAGTTCACGGACTTCTTCCGATACACCAAAGGCTTCGCTTCCGACAACTATAATACATGGGCCTTTCAAATCAATGGTAAAGCAGGAATCATCTACATTTGCGTCGGATACAATTACAAATCCATCTGGATGCAAAATGCGCCACTCTTTAATAAATTCTGCACTTGGCATACTTGAAACGCGAATATGAAACAGCCCGCCCATCGTAGCGCGAAGTACCTTTGGAGAAAACGGATCTGCTGTTTGCGTACCACAACAAGCCCCGCCGAAACCGAACGCATCACACGAGCGAATGAGCGTTCCTACATTACCAGGATCTTGTACACCATCAAGTACGACAACCAAATCAGATGTTTTAACGGCTTGCTCATGGTCCTTCATCCGTACAACAGCAATCACGCCTTGGGATGTTACCGTATCTGACACTTCAGCAAATGCGCTTGGCGACAACTCAAAAAATACATTTTTACAATTCTCGTGTTCGAGAATCGTATCAGGAAGTTCATCCGTGCTTACATTCCACAAAAGGGCTTCGAGTTCGAAATCGCTTCTGATGGCTTCCTCAACAAGGCGAATCCCTTCGGCGAGAAATGCATGAGATTTGTCTCTTCCTTTTTTATTTTTTAGCTGTTTCCAGGTCTTAATTCTCGGGTTTTGCGGCGACTCTATGTACAAGAAATCTACCTTCCTTTTCATTTCTTGATTATATAAAACAGTGCTATGTATGAAAATGCCCGGCCGAAATCGACCGGGAAATTGTGATATTCGAATGGAAAACCGATTAGGCTTCCAACTTGGTACGTGCTACATTAACAAGCTCTGTAAATGCTTGACCATCGCTGACTGCGAGGTCAGCAAGCATCTTACGGTTAACTTCTACGCCAGCCAACTTCAGTCCATGCATAAGTTTGCTGTAAGACATTCCGTTAATACGTGCAGCAGCGTTGATTCTCTGAATCCACAACCGGCGGAAATCACGCTTACGGACTCGTCTGTCACGGTATGCATACATCAAAGATTTCATGACCTGCTGTTTAGCAGTTCTAAATAAACGGTGTTTCGAACCACGATAACCACGTGCAAGTTTCAGAATCGCTTTATGGCGACGGCGTGTAACTTTGCCGCTTTTAACACGAGCCATTGTAAATGTCCTCCTTCAAATCATGCGCGCCTATAGCCCGCCGTAAGCCATTATTTATAAGTAACGAGTTGCTTAATCCGACGAACGTCGCTTGCCGAAATGAGTGTAGTTCCGCGCAATTGACGCTTGCGTTTGGAAGACTTCGCTTCAGCTTTATGGTAAGCAAATGCGTGTGCACGCTTTAATTGTCCGGATCCGGTACGTTTTACTCGTTTGGACAATCCGCTGTGCGTTTTCATCTTTGGCATGAAAATGCCCTCCATTTCACATTCAGGTAGTAAGCGAAACAGTGCAAAGAATATAGTAAACGGTCTACGCTGTGGGCTGTTTCGGTGCCAAAATCATAATCATGCTTCTACCTTCGAGCTTCGGCATGCGTTCGACAATTGCCTGTTCTTCTGCTGCTTTTGCCAATTTCAACAGCAATTGTTGGCCGTTTGTGGAATGAGTAATTTCGCGTCCACGAAAGCGAACGGAAATCTTGACTTTATCGCCCTCGCCAAGGAATTTAAGTACGTTTTTCAGTTTTACCTGAAAATCGTGATCTTCAATATTTGGCGTCATTCGCACTTCCTTAAGCAAAATCACCTTTTGGTTCTTCCGAGTTTCTTTTTCTTTCTTGCTCTGTTCGTACTTGAATTTTCCAAAATCCATAATACGGCAAACAGGTGGTTTCGCTGTTGGAGCTACATTAACCAAATCTAAATTCCGCTCTTCAGCAGTGCGACGTGCATCACGAATATTCATGATGCCAAGCTGGTTATTATCTTGGTCGATAACACGAACCTCACGAGCGCGAATCCCGTCATTCACTTGAAAATCTTCTTTGCTAATCTGCTGTCACCTCCGAAAGTCTCCTCCTTAGCCATCCATTACAATAAAAGAGACGCGGATAAGTCCCGCGTCTCCCTGACGACATAATCACACATTCACATGTTCGGAGAAGAATAACCCGTCAGCATTTACCGACCAGGTGAGAAGCGGGAAGCTTCTACTTTTATCAAGATATTCAACTAGTGGAACGGATCTATCCTATAACAAATGTTTAAGCAAGTCAAGACTTTTGATATCTCCTGTACCTTTCTCTAGTATTACACCAGTGGTTCCTTTGCATCCACTTCAGAACGAAGTTTATTTTGGAAAGCCTCTACTGACATTTGGCCCAAATCACCTGCACCATAACGGCGAACAGCAACTGCATGGAGAGAACGTTCCTTTTCACCGACCACAAGTGTATATGGAATCTTACGGGTCTGTGCTTCGCGAATCTTATAGCCAATTTTCTCTGAACGGTTATCTACATCAACACGGAATCCGGCAAGGCGTAATCCTTCTGCAACTTCATCCGCAAAGCCTGCAAATTCGCTCGATACTGACGCTACACGTACCTGAACTGGCGCAAGCCATATCGGGAATGCACCCTTATAGTATTCAAGCAAGAACGCAACAAAACGCTCCATTGTACCTACAATACCACGGTGAATGACGACTGGCCGATGCGGTTTTCCATCCTCACCAATGTATTCAAGCTCAAATTGATTTGGCAAATGGAAATCAATTTGAACTGTTGAAAGTGTCTCGTCTTTGCCAAGGGCGGTACGGACTTGAACATCTAGTTTCGGACCATAGAATGCAGCTTCACCAACCGCTTCCACATAATTGAGCCCTAAATCGTCCATGGCTTTCTTCAGCATACGCTGAGCCATTTCCCACATTTCATCATTTTGAACATACTTTTCTTTATCAGCAGGATCCCGATAGCTTAACCGATGGTAATAATCCTTTATGCCAAAATCTTTATAAACACGCTCAATCAAGCGAACAACTCGACTAAACTCTTCTTGAATTTGATCTGGCCGAATAAAGATATGCGCATCATTCAATGTCATTGCTCGAACACGTTGCAAACCTGCGAGTGCACCGGACATCTCATAGCGATGCATCATTCCAAGTTCAGCGATGCGAAGCGGCAAGTCACGGTAGCTGTGCATGTCATGTTTAAAAATCATCATGTGGTGCGGGCAGTTCATTGGACGAAGAACGAGTTCTTCATTATCCATCTGCATCGGTGGATACATGTCTTCATGATAATGTTGCCAGTGGCCAGAAATCTTGTACAATTCGACGCTCGCCAAATGAGGTGTGTACACATGGTTGTAGCCAAGGCTTTCTTCTAAGTCAACAATATAGCGTTCAATCTGCCTGCGAACCTTTGCACCATTTGGCAGCCATAACGGCAATCCTTGGCCAACTTCCTTAGAAAGCATGAAAATATCAAGTTCTTTCCCAAGTTTCCGATGGTCGCGTTCCTTTGCCTCTTCGAGCATTTTCAGATGTTCTTCAAGTTCACTCTTCTTGGCAAAAGCAACAGCATAAATTCTTGTCAGCATTTCACGCGATGAATCTCCGCGCCAATAAGCCCCAGCAATAGACATCAGCTTAAAATACTTAATCCGGCCAGTCGAAGGAAGATGGGGCCCACGGCACAAATCAACGAATTCGCCTTGCTTGTAAATGGTGAGAGTTGTGTCTTCCGGCAGATCCTTTATAATTTCAACCTTAAACCTGTCTTGCCTTTCTTCAAACATTTGAAGAGCATCTGCGCGAGAAATAACTTCCCGCACTATCGGAAGGTCTTCTGCAACAATTTTTTTCATCTCGGCCTCAATAACAGGTAAATCTTCTGGCGTGAAAACATGGTCTGCAAAGTCATAATAAAAACCGTTTTCTATCACAGGTCCAATCGCAAACTTGGTACCTGGAAAAACACGTGCGACTGCTTGCGCCATGACGTGTGCACATGAGTGACGCATTACATCAACACCGTCAGCATCCTTCAAAGTAAGTAACTCTATAGCTGCATCGTGAGTAAGTTCACGTGATAAATCCTGTACTTGTCCATCCACCTTAGCTGCTACCGCTTCACGAGCGAGACCTGTACTGATAGATGATGCAACTTCCTTTAGTGTTGTTCCAATGGGGTAAACCCGTTCTGATCCATCTTTTAATGATACCTTTACTTCCTTTGCAGCAACAGACTGCGACATTCTGCTCAACCCCTTTACAAAATAAAAAAACGCCCTCATCCACAAAGGGACGAGAACGTTTGTTCACGTGGTTCCACCCAAATTCTCCGAGCAATCTAACTCACAATCACCCGAACTTCATTCGCGTATATCGTTCGCCCCGGTTACCGTTTTGTCTTTAGGACTCCCCGGCAACTGCTTGGAAACTGGTATCTCACGAAGGTCCAAGATAGGCACTCACAGCCAAAGATGCCTACTCTCTGCAACCTGAACCACTTCTGAGCTTGGTTTTCCGCATTGCATGCATGTTAAAGATTTATACAGAGATTAGATCAATATTCTGTCAAAGTCAAGATTAACAAAACGGGTACAGACGAAACGAGGCCTGTTTAAGCCTTGTACAAGTACTGCATCCGCCACATTTCTTCGCTCTTCCCGAGAACACTTTTTCGACCGTCTCAGGAAAACTGGGCCACGGTGCCCCTGGAAACAAATCATGAATAATAATTTCAGAAGGGGAACGCGTGATAAGAATACTCATTGCTAAGTCTTCCGCATTCATATCCTCCCCATCAGATGCCAGCTCTACAGCCTTTGCAACATCTGTGTCACGGACAAGTTCTCCTTTTGCGTCGCAAATCCAAACACGCTCTTTTGAGCAATAAACATGCATCACTTGATTTGACTGTGTTTGCGATTCGAGAATATAGCGCAACATGGATACAAACTCTTCATACTCTTTATCCGCTAAAAATTGCTGTACGTTATCCTCCAACCGATTCGATATTTCGTCAATAAACCCTTTCAGTCTGAACCGAAGAACGCCTTCGATGTCAACAGGTTGCATTGCATTAATCATGCTCTGGAATGTCCCCAAAATTATACTTCTCCACTGAGGCAGCGAATGCCCCGCATATGTATGGCTTTCCGTTTTTATGTTGTGAATTTCAACAAGAGCAAGATATTCCCTCTCATCTTCGTTTAGGTAGGAGTGCCCTTTAGACAAACGGGTTTCCAGGCACGCACGTATCCAATCCTCGAATACAAATGTACAAAGAATCTCAGCTAGTTCGTCATGATTTTCTCCACATATTTGAATTTGATTTCCGAATTCCTGGATATCTTTTTCAGACACTCTCCAGCCGATACCTTCGAGCCTTGACACGAGGGAAGGGAACGCTAACTGGGTAGTGATTTCGAGAGCAAGCACGTTCACCAGTCCTTCCACGTAACACATAATTCTAATCACTATGCATGCATGCCATGTATTACATCTCTGCATGTAATGACAGTATAATCCTGGTTAAGAATGACATATACGTGGAACTCACTTTTCATTAACTCATCTCTACCAATTTTTCGTAAACCGCAAACAAAAAACCGCCATCGGCAAAGCCGAAGACGGTTTTGTTTAGCATGGTGCGGCTGACAGGAATCGAACCTGTGGCCCCCACCGTGTCAAGGTGGTGCTCTCCCTCTGAGCTACAGCCGCTCATCAGGCGAGGTTTATGTTAGCATGGATACATGTTCCATGTCAAATTATTTACCGCGCCAGCATAGCGCTACTTCCGTCTACCATTACTGTATGTGCCCGATATAAAAGTGCGTGTCGGCATTTATCTACTCCCCGTGAGGCACAATTTTCAGTCTATCCCACAATTCTGGTGTCCGTTTCGCAAGATTGACAGCCTTTCCTTGCTCATCAACATATGCGTGTTCTGTAAATCCTTCTCCACACAATTCATGTTGTTCGTTTAAAACTCGATATTGCATCCGAATCCGCGTCCGAGACAAGACAGCCATCGTTGTCTCTATGAATACTTTGTCTTCGGCTCTCAATGTTTTTTTATAATGGCATCCAACATCAAGGACAACTAACACAATCCCATTATCGTGAAAAGATTCCATATAGGGAACTTCGTTTTCGCGAAAGAACCTCATTCTTGCTACAGAGAACCAATCAAAATACACCGGGTGGTACACAATGCCTGCTGGGTCACATTCTCCCCAGCGCACTTCAAGTTCAAGCTTTACAACACCTGGCATTTCATTCACCTCGCATAACATGTCCATACATTTCATTATAACAAAACAAATGCAAGGCCCTAATTTTACGAAAATGGAAGCGCATGAGACAAGAGTGGGTTCGGGCATATTACACTGGGGAGGGGATAGTAATGGCCGCAAAACACAGAGGGAAAGAACCGGTTATGAACAAAACACCCGTGCAATCTACGACCATGTTGGTAGCCCCAGAACAAGCAAATAAGAAAAACCATGCTATTCGGAAACATAATGAGCATGGTCAAACAAAGTTCTAACTTAAGGCGAAAGGCCGCCCTCTTTGCGGCGGCCTTTTTCGAGACAGTTTGGGTTTATTTTACAAAAGCAAAAAAAGCCTCACAACAATTGCTGCAAGTAAAGCCGAAATTGGAATCGTAATAATCCATGCAACAACGATTTGCCCTGCAACCCCCCAATGAACACGACGGAAATTCTTGGCTGCTCCAGTCCCCATAATTGCAGACGATATTACGTGGGTTGAGCTAACCGGCAGCTTCAGCAAAGTTGCTGTGAATATAACAGTTGCAGATGTCAAATCTGATGCAAACCCATTAATTGGCTCTAATTTAATGATCTTAGAACCTACAGTTTTAATAATCCGCCACCCGCCGCTTGCAGTTCCAAGCGCCATTGCAATTGCACAAATCACTTTTACCCATAGCGGTATCGTTAAATTGTGCTGAAATCCAGCCGCAACCAGTGCGAAAGTGATTACACCCATCGTTTTTTGTGCATCATTTGTACCATGCATGAATGCTTGTAACGCTGCAGATACACGTTGTAAAAGTCTAAAGTATTTATTTACCCGATGCGGAGACCTGTCTGCAAACAAAAGACGCAGAACCCACATTAAGATAAAACCAACAATTAGTGCAGAAATTGGTGAGATTACTAACGCTTGAATAATCGATGTAAAACCTTTTATGTTGATTGCATGAAAACCCGCGGCACCAATTACCGCTCCCGTAAGTGCACCAATTAGAGCATGAGATGAGGAACTAGGTATACCAAAATACCAAGTAATCAAGTTCCATACAATAGCACATATCAGTGCTGCAAGCACGACAATCATGCCATGCTGGATCTTTATCGGATTAGCAATCTTTCCGCCAATCGTTTGAGCAACGCCAGTAAATGTAAGTGCGCCAAATAAATTCATAGCTCCCGCAAGAATGACTGCTCCTCGCGGAGACAATGCCCTGGTAGAAACTGTGGTTGCAATGGCATTCGCTGTATCATGAAACCCATTTGTAAAATCAAACACAAGTGCAAGCGCAACAATCGTAACTATCAATATTAGCATCTTGCACCCCGCTCAAGCATTTTTAATAATGACAGATTCGAGTACATCCGCCACATCTTCACAACGGTCCGAAATACTTTCCAGTATCTCATATATTTCTTTAAGTTTTATCACTTCAAGCGGTTCATGTGGTTCTGAAAATAGACTTCGCAGGCAATGACGAAGCAATTGGTCAGACCGTTTCTCTAAACGATTGATTTCGCCGATATGTTTACGAATATCCATTAACTTGCGAGCTTTAAGAAGGTTTATTGCAGCCACAACTTCAGCAACAGCGGATTTAATATTTGTGGCAAATTCAATCATAATTGGTGTCATTTCTTGAACATTGTAAAGATCAAAACGAACAGTACATGCATCGAGTCCATC
>JAKADF010000411.1 GCA_021820805.1 Bacillota bacterium | reverse complement strand
ACAAACTCACGCGTTTTTTCGTCCGTGAAATTTTCAGGAAAAGGGGGGCGTTTGTAATATCTGGAGAAGCAATTTTAATGATGGATACACCAAGGTCGCTTGTTAACAAGTCTACACTATCCAAGTCAAACGGTGTTGATAGGAACTGAATTCTTTTATGATTGCAATACGCCTCTATAATCCGATGTTCTGCATCCGATAACTTCAGTTTCTGAAGCATTTCGAATTGTGACTCATGAGCGTCTGACGTAAGTTTCTGATACTCAGCTTTCGGCGCATTCGTACTTACTAAACTTTCTGGTTTATATGTTTGAAACTTGACTGCATTCGCTTCCGCAGCCGCTGCCGCATCGACCAGTTGCTTCGCAATTTCGAGCGATCCGTTATGGTTTACGCCAATTTCAGCCACGACAAATACACGATGGCTTTTCATTTAACCACCCGCCTCAAAAAAATGCTTCTGTAGAATCGGTGCGCATTGCAAGTATTCTTTTATCTCTCTAACGATTTTCTCACAACTGACCCCATCTCCGTATGGGTTTTCGATTGATGAGCAATCCAACATAAGCGCATTCTGAATCGCCTTAATAATTTCATTTTTATCTGGCTTACAATGAATGACTGACTTCCCGAAAAAGCGCCCTTTTTGACGATCTCCAATATTAACAGTCGGTTTGTTTAAAGAAGGCACTTCACAAATGCCGCTTGAAGAATTGCCGATTACAATATCCACATATTTTACAACACTGAAATAATTTAATTGGCCAAGAGAAACATAAGAACTTGCATTTTCATGGAGCTTTGTAAATTTATCAATCATGCTCGAAATGACTCGTCCCTGCGGATCTGCGTTCGATTTTGTCAATAAAATTCCGGTGTCCTCACTAAATTCAGACAGTGCTGACAGCAACTCATTAAATTCAGTTCCTGCGTCTTTGAGACTAAGCGTAGCTGGATGGTATGTGACCAGAAAATTCTGTTTTTGGAACTTGAAGTTCAACACCTTTTCAAGGCTCTCTTTTGTTAGAAGTTTCAGTGTCCGTATACGATCAATCCCAGGATGCCCGACCAGATGCACAAGAGCTTTGTTTTCACCAAGCTGGCATACTCGCCGTCTTGAATCTTCGTTTGTTACAAAATGTAAATTGGCCATTTTGGTGATGCTGTGTCTGATGGAATCGTCAAACGCCCCTTCTGTTACATCACCTCCGCCAATATGCGCAATTGGAATCCGCGCGATAAATGCGGCTGTAGCCGCTGCAAATATTTCAAATCTGTCCCCCAGAACGACGACAATATCTGGATTTAATCTTTTATAAGCATCTGCAAATCCAATCATGCCAAGGCCCATCGATTTTATAACGCCAATGGATGAATCGCTTGAAAGAAGCATTTCGATTTGTTCAGTAATTTCGTATCCGTCTTTTACGATTTCATTGCGTGTAAGCCCAAACTCTGGGGATAAATGCATACCAGTTGCAACAATTTGCAGTTCCAATTCATTATCTTGAGCTATCTTTTCGATAACGCCTTGCAAGAGGCCATATTCCGCTCTGCATCCAGTAACCACACAAGCCCTTTTTCTACCCATTTTTCCTCCATAAAAACGAACTGCTTGGTATATTAATCGCACGCTTCGCCAGACGCTCTGAAACAGTTAAATCTGCATGCGGACAATTTTTATACATCACCTGTTGATGCAAAGGAGTCCAAAAAGGGCGCGTCATAATTCCGTTATCGTTTGTGTATTCTAACAGGTCTATAAAATACTGGGATGCGGATTCTTCGAGAGTAAGCACATTCAGCCAATAGTTGCTTCTGGAAAATTGAGGTTCTTTAAAGAACCGAACAGATTTTACATTTTGAAAAGCATTTTCGTAAGCTTTTGCTAATTTCCTTTTTGCGAAAAGTAAGTTTGGAAGCTGTTCCAACTGTGCAACGCCAAGTGCTGCATTGATATTTGGCATCCGGTAATTGAAACCAATATCATCATGATGAAATTCATACCGATGAGGCACCTTTGCAACTGTTGTCAGGTGCTTCGCCATTTTTGCAATCTGCTCATCATTTGTTAAAATTGCACCGCCTCCGCCGGTAGTTATAATCTTATTGCCGTTAAAACTGCATGCCGCCAATTTGCCAAAGTTCCCGGTGTGCCGCCCCTTGTAATACGATCCAATGGATTCCGCGGCATCTTCAACAAGTTCCAATTTATACTCCGTGCACAGTTTAACAAGCGGATCTAAATCAACTGGATGACCAAACGTGTGCATCGGAACAACTGCGCGAATCCTCCTACCTGTTTGTCGATTCCAACTGCCATCACTTTTTATTTCTGCAATTTTTTTTAAATGAAACGATAATAAAAGCGGATCTAATCCCAAGGTTCGTTCCGAAACATCTACAAGATGGGGAATTGCGCCACAGTAAGATACAGCATTAGCCGTCGAAATAAATGTTAGATCCGGGATAATAACTTCATCTCCGGGCCTTACTTCTGCAAGACGCAAACAAAGATGTAGCGCCGCCGTACCATTCACCGTTGCTACGGCGAACTTTGCTCCGGTAAATGTCGCCAGTTCCCGCTCGAATCTATCTACGAACTTGCCGACAGATGAAACAAAACCTGTATCGATGCAAGATTTTACATAAGCCCATTCATTGCCTAAAAACGTTGGTTCATGAAGCGCAATTTTTGACAAAGGTTTTGACAAAACCTCTGCAAGTGCCGCCATCACTTCCGTTAAAAACTTTTCCTTATTCATATGTTATAAACCTGGGGCTTATAGCCATTCAGATTGATTTCCTTTGTAAACCAGTCAGCAGTTTCACGGATACCCTTTCTTAGGCCTTCTATTCCAGCATACTCCGGCGTCCATCCAAGTAATCTTTCTGCTTTTTGATTGTCCGCCCACAACCTTTCCACTTCGCTGCCTGGCGGACGAAGCCGAACGGATTCTGTTTGAACTTCAACAACAGCATTCATTTCATCAGCAATAAGCATTACTAAATCGCCTATTGAGATTTCAAAGTTGCTTCCTATATTTATAACTTCACCTACAGAATTATCCGATTCTGCCATTGCAACAAATCCGCTTACAGTATCTCGTACATAGTTAAAGTCTCTTGTAGGGTGAAGGGCACCTAATTTTAACTTCCTGGTACCGCTAGCAATCTGAGCGATAACAGTCGGAATGACAGCACGAAGCGACTGTCTCGGTCCATATGTATTAAATGGCCGAATAACAGCAACTGGCGTGTGAAAAGCATGATAAAATGACAGCGCAAGCTGGTCTGCGCCAATTTTTGACGCTGCGTAGGGCGACTGAGCAGCAAGCGGATGTTCCTCGGTAATCGGGACAAAACGCGCTGTTCCGTAAACTTCACTTGTCGATGTTTGAATTAGTTTTTCCGTTCCCAGTTCCCTTACTGCTTGAAGGACATTCAGCGTTCCTTTTATATTTGTGTCTACATATGTTTCAGGAGCTTCATAGGAGTAAGGAATACCAACGAGCGCAGCAAGGTGAAAAACGACATCACAATCGCGCAAGGCCTTTTTCACCACGCCAAAATCTCTTATATCTCCAGAAACAACTTCAATCTCTGGCTTCAAATGTTTCGGTACATGTTCAAGCCATCCGCTTGAACCGAGCGAATTATAGAATACGAATGCCCGAACATGGCAATGAGCACGAATGAGTTCTTCAACGAGATGAGATCCAACAAAACCATCTGCCCCGGTCACAAGTACCTTTTTCTTGGCGAGTCGCATATTGCTTCCTCCAATAGCCAAAGGTCATGATAAATTTTATTCGTTAACGAG
>JAKADF010000410.1 GCA_021820805.1 Bacillota bacterium | reverse complement strand
TTTGAAAGCGCGAAGAACTGGGCAGAAGCTGAAGGGGACGTCAATGAAGCAATCGACTTCCTTGAATTTTATGCTCGTCAAGCTCTAAAACTTGGCGAATATCAACCGACAGTTCCGTGGCCAGGGGAGCAAAACTTATTTGAATACCTGCCCCTCGGTGTAGGTGTTGTCATCTCACCTTGGAATTTCCCGCTTGCAATTTTGACGGGTATGGCATCTTCAGCGATTGTTGCAGGCAACACAATTTTGTTGAAACCGGCTCCTACTTCTTCTGTAATGGCAACAAAGTTTGTTGATATTATGCGTGAAGTTTGCTTGCCAGAAGGAGTTTTAAACTTTGTGCCAGGGTTGCCTGAAGATATTGGCGACTATATGACCGGACATAAGGATGTAAGTTTTATATCCTTCACGGGATCTAAGAATACAGGATTGCATATCGCAGAAAATGCGAGCCGTCGTATCGAAGGTCAACGTTATATCAAACGCGTTATTGCAGAGATGGGCGGCAAAGACGGCATTATTGTTGATGAGACTGCAGACTTGGAATCCGCAGCACAAGGAATTGTTTCCTCCGCTTTCGCTTTCCAAGGGCAGAAGTGCTCGGCAGGTTCACGCGCAATTGTTCTTGAGAGCGTTTATGATAAGCTTCTCGACTTGGTTATCAAAAAAACAAGTGAATTGAAACAAGGTGCTCCTGCAGAGAACTATGCTTCGGGCCCAGTTATCGATGACCGTGCATTCGAAAAGATTACAGGCTACATCGAAATTGGTAAAAAGGAAGGTAAACTGGTTCTTGGCGGCAAGTCAGACGATAGTGTTGGTTATTTCATTGAACCTACTATCATCGCTGGAGTTTCACCTGAAGCTCGTATTATGAAAGAAGAAATTTTTGGACCAGTACTTGCATTTTGCAAAGTTAAGACATTCGAAGAAGCTGTCGACGTATTCAACAACACTGAGTATGGTCTGACTGGCTCTGTTTATAGCAAAAACAGGAAGCACTTGGAGTATGCACGTCAAAGAGTCATGTGCGGTAATCTTTATTTCAATCGTAAATGTACTGGCTCATTGGTAGGCGTTAACCCATTTGGCGGGTTCAATATGTCTGGTACTGATGCGAAAGCAGGCGGCCCGGATTATCTTAAGAACTTTGTACAGCCGAAAGTAGTCACAGAAGCATTTTAATTATAAGTGAACGAGGCAGGTCCAATCTTATGATTGGGCTTGTCTATGTTTGTAAATTCCATTTTTTTATATCTCTTTTCTGAATTCGTTTTCAGTATTAATATAAGAAATATAAAATATAAAATATTTTGCTTCGTGGATGAGAGGGAGAATATGCAGAATCAAGGGAAGTTTAAAAAACAACTATCCCTATTAGATCTAATTTTTGTTGGCTTTGGAGCAATTTTTGGATCAGGTTGGTTGTTTGCCGCAAGTCACGTCGCCTCAATTGCCGGACCGGCTGGATGGATATCCTGGGTTATTGCCGGCATTGCTGTTATATTGCTTGGGCTTGTCTACGCCGAGCTTGGAAGCGCTATCCCAAGAGCCGGTGGAATTGTTCGTTACCCTGTTTATTCACATGGCCCGCTGATTGGTTATTTGATGGGCTTTGCAACTTTAATTGCTTATTCAAGTCTCTGCAGTATTGAGGTGGAAGCAGCACGTCAATACGCAAGTTCTTGGTGGCCGATGTTAACGAAGGCAGGCTCATCTGGGAGTCCCACGATTCTTGGCTGGTCTTTGCAATTGGTATTATTAATCGTTTTCTTCCTATTAAACTATTGGAGCGTTAAGACCTTTGCAAAATCGAATACGCTCATGACAATTCTTAAATTTATCGTTCCGACACTCACCATTGTTGTACTGCTTGTTAATTTAAAAGGTGCAAATTTCCACCTTCACGGTTTTGCGCCATTTGGTTTTTCTGGTGTTGAAACGGCCATTTCTACCGGTGGTGTCATATTCGCCTATTTAGGTCTGCAACCTATAGTCTCTGTGGCTAGCGAAGCTAAAAGGCCGCAAAGAACAGTGCCAATCGCTCTTATTGTTTCTGTTGTGCTTTCTGCAATTGTTTATACACTGTTGCAAATTGGATTTATCGGCGGTATTCCATCCAACATGCTTAACGGCGGTTGGTCGAATGTGAAAAGTCAGTTTAGCTTGCCATATAAAGATCTCGCTGTTGCACTTGGGTTCGGTTGGCTGGCAATTCTCGTTGTGCTTGATGCGATTGTTTCTCCAAGCGGATCCGCTAATATTTTCATGAATTCTACATCCCGAATTGTATTTGGGTGGGCACGAGGGGGCACCCTGTTTAAGATTTTCTCTAAAATTGATGCGAAAACAGGAATTCCTCGCCCTGCATTGTGGTTATCTCTTATCATGTCGATTTTCTGGACACTGCCGTTCCCATCATGGGGTGTTTTAATCGGCGTTGTATCAGACGCCCTCGTTTTGACTTATGCACTAGCACCAATATCGGCATACGCATTTCGCAAAAATGCACCCGACCTGCCACGTCCTTTCTTCTTAAAGGGCATGAGTGTAATTGGACCGGTTGCATTTGCAATTGCTACTTTGATTGTCTACTGGACTGGTTGGACCATTGACTCCTGGCTTCTTGGTTCACAATTGGTCATGTTTGTTATATATCTTTTAGCCAAGAAAAAAGTACCAACGAAATTCGTTAGTTTCGCACAACAGGTTAAATCATCCTGGTGGCTCGTTTTTTACTATTCAGCAATCATGGTTGTTTCGTACTTGGGAACCTTCGGCGGAACGAGTGTCCTAAAAACACCTTTGGATCAGATATTTGTTGTAGTCATTGCACTGATTACTTATTATTGGGGCGGACACGCGGGCCTGCCAAAAGCAGTATTTGACGATGACGAAGGTGAAGAAACAAGCGAGAGCCAAAACATCACAGAAGTTAAATCTTTAAAGAAGGACGCTTAAGATCTTTGCATTGGGCACTTTGGCTCTTTGGTTGAGGCTTGGTTTTGATGTACCCCAACCAAAGAGCTCATATTTTTTATATGACCGCTTGCGACGGTAAAGCGATGTCTAGTCGAGGGGCGGGAACGAGAATGAATGAGAAAGGAAAAGGAAAAGAGTTGTGTGATAATATAATTGAAATCAGGTTAAATGATGGGAGTTGGCAGCTAAACTGATGTCAAAAAGCGGACAGAATCGGAAAGACATCCATCGTGGACTTTGTGTTGATATTGTACTCAAGAAGGATCAACCAACTGGAAAGTTAACACGGGGTATTGTAAAAGATATATTGACGAATTCACCAATTCATCCGCGAGGTATCAAAGTACGGTTACAGGACGGTCAAATTGGTCGTGTTCAAGTCATACATGAAGATTGAACGGACCCACCTTTGTGAGGAGGGCGTTGCTTGACAGGCAGGAAGGTTGATAGTTGCCGAAATGGCATCTATAGTCATGGCGGTAAGCCCTCCCCTCGGTCGAAATAACTGCCATGACGATCCCAATCGCGTCCAGCCAGGCGGATTCTCTAAGCCTCTAAGCGAGCTCTAAATAGACCAAAGGTTGTCTCCCATAAACATAAAAAAGGCTGTCCCTTAAGCAACTTAAGTTAGTTACTTAGGGGGCAGCACTTTGTTTTATCAGGGCTTAGATCAAGCGCTGCATCCGCAGCTTTCTCCGCCGCCGCATCCGCAACTACCACCGCATCCGCATCCGCTGCTCTGAAAGTCTTCTTCTTCTGGGAGACGATTTAATTCGATTGTTTTTACTACATAGGAGCTAATTAAAGAGTGAATTCTTTCAAATTCCTTTTGTGCGTAAATGAATTGGCG
>JAKADF010000409.1 GCA_021820805.1 Bacillota bacterium | reverse complement strand
TAGTTCTTTTAGAATACCTGACGATACACCCTTAATAATGCCTAAGTCTATACCTAATCTCACATCTGACAACCGCTGCAATGTTTCGCGGGAATCCATGCGACGAGCATATGCGAGAATACCAAAAGAACGGCATACCCTATCTTCTAATGTCTCTCGATTCTCGTGCAAGAGTGCTCGACGTGCGGCGCGTTCGTGGTCAATCAATTGGTTAACCACACTTGTTAAGTTACCAATAATCTCTTCTTCAGTTTCACCCAGTGTAATCTGATTTGATACTTGGAACAGATTACCTGCTGATTCTGAGCCTTCTCCATACAAACCTCTGACTGCTAATCCTACCTGGGAAACCGCAGTTAACATACGGCTGATATTACCCGATAATACTAGACCCGGCAAATGCATCATCACAGATGCACGAATCCCAGTCCCCACATTTGTGGGGCATGCAGTTAAGTAACCAAACTTCTCATGAAACGCATAAAGTAGATGTTCCTCAAACGCGTTATCTACTCTATTTGCGAGTTCCCAAGCTTCTTGGAGCCGGAACCCTGGCATAATACACTGTACGCGCAAATGATCTTCTTCGTTTACCATAATGCTGATTATCTCATCTTCACGAAGTGCAACAGCACCGTGTTTGGTCTGTTCCGCAAGTTCTTTGCTGATTAAATGCTTTTCTACTAAAACTAACCTATCTATTTGAGATAGATTTTCACAACGCAAAAATTCAAAACGTCCAAGTTTAGAGAACGACGGGCTCGTTATTGCCTTTTCCACTGAATGAATGACATCTGCAGCGTGAGAATCCGTCTGCAAAATTGGAAAAGGTACACCATGAAGATTTCTTGCGACGCGGATACGGCTTGTTAAAATAATGTCATCCTCGGGACCGCCGTCTCTCATCCATTTACTCATGGCTCGTTGTAAGAAGTCACTTAGGGACATAACCGCACCTTCTATTCGTCAAATTCCTGTTCCAGGGCACGAATCTTATCTCGAACTTCCGCAGCCTTCTCGAACTGTTCAAGTGCAACAGCTTGTTGAAGCTCAGTACGCATTCTGTCTAATTGTTTGCGCCGTTTCAACTGTTCGCCAGATCTGACCGGCACTTTCCCAGTATGGTTTGTGCTGCTTTGAATTCTTCGCAGTAAGGGCTCTAGTCTAGCAGAGAAATTATCGTAACAGTCTGGGCAGCCAAACCTCCCGACTTCTGTAAATTGACTGTACGTCATACCACAAGTTGAACATCTTATCGTTGTAGCGGGAGCGGGACTAAACCCTGAGGAAGATTCCATATTTAGAAGTCCACTCAATAAATGATTAAAGTCAAACGCATGTGCAGATGCGAATTGGTTGATGAAATCACCTTTTTCCTTTGCACATTGTTCACATAAGTGATAACCGCTTTTTTCCCCACCAATGATTTTCGTAAAATGAACGGTAGCAGGCCGCTCATGACAGCGTTGACAAAGCATGTGACGTTGCGCCTCCTCAAAATGGTCCAGGCTACATATTTTCCGTCAACAAAATGACTTGAACTGCCTCGTAAATCAGCCTTGCCCGCAATATATCGCGAGCAGGTAATTCCAAATTGAGAACTTCTCGCTTTACCATATTTCGAATCAATATAGCCTCGCGGTTTGTAATGATTTCTTCTCTTGCAAGGCGTTCAATTAGACCTTCTGCCTCCCGCTGACTCATCTCCTCAGGAAGAGATTTCAGCAATTGGAATAATTTATGCGGTGAACCAAATGTAACTTGACGGATTCGTATGTACCCTCCGCCGCCACGCTTTGACTCTACGACATAGCCTTGCTCAAAAGAAAACCGTGTACTGATTACATAATTAATTTGGGACGGAACACATTGAAATAGTTCCGCTAACTCACTTCTCTGTAATTCAATGACACCCTCTTCACTTTGCCGAAGGATATCTTTAAGATATTGTTCGATAATATCTGAAATGTTTTGAACCAATTCAGCCAGCCCTCCTTTTCCTCGACGGCAAAGGGGAACACATAAATAATGCTACGTCCTTAATATTGATACGAATTCGACAGCAATATTGACTTTGACTTTCATTGACTTTGACTAAACTTGACTATATTATACTGCCACAATTCTGAAATGCAACCTTTTTCACAATGCCGATTTTTATTAGGCTCTCCGATAAGTAATGTCCCATTCTATGGAGAAAAAATCATCATTTTTTGTAAATGTAAAATTAGAATTAAATAAAATTTAAAATTAAACCAAACGGCCGTTTGACCATCAATTAGTTTCAAGCTACACTTTGTGCATTACACCCGAATGTTTTTGCACTTCTAGTCTAATACACATTGGTATGTTGTAACGGGGAGGAAGAAGATTAAATGTCCTCAAATAAGCAGACCGAAATTGCGCTTGCTGCAGTCAGACTGTTCGAACAAAAGGGGTACCGAGCAACCTCTGTTCAAGATATTGCAGATGAGGTAGGGCTACAAAAAGGAAGTTTGTATCATTATATTCATTCAAAAGAAGATCTACTGCTGCAAATCGCGCACCAAGCCATTTCCGAGTTTAACCAGCGATTAGAGAAAATACTCACTTTAGATATTTCAGCAAAAGAGAAACTCGTTCGTATGATTGAAAATCATATAACCGTGTCCGTATCCAACTTACAAACCACAACCGTTCTTCTACGGGAGGCGTTCTCTTTAGGTGAAAATCAACATCAACTGGTGCAAGAACAAACAGATAGATATCTAAATCTCCTAACAGCCATTCTCGAAGAGGGCATTTCAAATGGTGAATTTTCCGTTGACAACCCGAAGATTGCTGCTCTTGGCATACTTGGCGCATGCAACTGGATTTACCGTTGGTATAATTCTTCTGGAGAACTTAGTGCAACAGAAATTTCAAAGATTTTTTCGAACTTATTTATAGATGGATTACTGACTTAAGGTTTAGTTTATCCACTTTCAGTGCTTGAAGCGTGGAGTTATTTAGGTAAACGGTGAACAGATGAGGTTGACACCAAAATAGCTTCTTTGAACACACTTCAATCCACATTGGTAAGCCAGTGCAGTTTCAGATTGCCGGAGCCACATTCACATTATGCTCCGTCAACTTGATGTATAGAAACTTTACACTCATCCGACGGTTATACAGCAGGTACGTGTTCGAGATGGGTACGCGTGTGTGTTAATCCGCCATGGGTGTGTCCCCTGCCTGGTCAGATCCGTCATGGCCGGGCATAAGTGTTGATTTGGTTGCTATTACTCTGAGGGTTTGGTCAAACCAATCCTGATTAGTACCACAAGATCCGCGTGCGGAGTGGGCCCGTCGAGCAGATAGCTACCAGTTTGGCAGCTATTCGCCTGCCAGACCCGCGGGCTATTCCAGCTTTAGGACTGTTTTGGCAGCTATTCATTAGAGGGCTCTAAGTTCATTCATGCTTAGGTACCGTTATGATACCAATTCTACGGTGGAGATCCTGCACGATTTAAGCTTAGGGACTGTTTCAGCAGCTATTTCTCACAGAGGTTACCCACCCCTTTCAGCATAGAACCCATTGTGATACCTATTCTCTAGCAATGGTTCTGATCCATTCGAGTATAAGGCCCATTCCGGCAGCTATTTTTTCCTAAGTCACCCCACTCACATCCCCACAAATGCAAAAAAGCCCAGCGCATCTTCTGCACTGAGCTTCCTTTATCACTTGCCTGGCGACGTCCTACTTTCCCAGGGGTCTGCACCCCAAGTATCATCGGCGCTGGAGGTCTTAACGGTCGTGTTCGGGATGGGTACGCGTGTGTCCCCTCCGCCATGGCCACCAGACTCCGGTCGT
>JAKADF010000408.1 GCA_021820805.1 Bacillota bacterium | reverse complement strand
AGGAGATTCAGAAAGGTAAAGAGCAGGTAAAAGGCTCAATGATGTTGAGCTTGGAGAGCACAAGTAGCAGGATGAGCAGGCTCGGGAAAAATGAATTATTGCTCGGAAAAGAAATATCCTTAGATGAAACAACAACCCAGTTGAATGCCATAACGGGACAAGACATTCAATCTGTTGCGCGAGATATTTTATCGAATAAATTTTCGATTGCTGCCGTCGGTCCAATTTCAGAGGATGAACTTGTTAAATGGACTAACTTTTAAAGTGGAAGCAGGCACTAAAAGTGATATTTGAACATGATATTCAAGTGAAATACAAAGTTGTATCGCCATATTTTAAAGATAACTATCTTCCTAAATCTGCATCCAAGGGTGCAGGAGGGTTAGATTTACATGCGTGTATTAAGGAAGCAGTTATACTCCATCCAGGGGAAAGAATTGCTGTTCCAGTGGGAATTGCAATTGAATTCAACGGTCCGCATGTCGTAGCTTTGGTTTATGCACGCAGCGGACTTGCAATGCGGCATGGTGTCGGGTTACCAAATGGAGTTGGCGTTATCGACAGTGACTACAGAGGAGAGTTAAAGGTATTATTAATGAATTTTTCGGACGAGCCTCTGGAAATACAACCTGGGGACAGGATTGCTCAACTTATCTTTTCTCCAATATACGGAAGTGTATGGAGTAAGGTTGATGAGTTGAGCGAAACCGTTCGTGGAACTAGCGGATTTGGATCGACCGGTGTAAATGCAAACTATGAAACGTAATTCTTTTAGATTTGTGTAGGCTGTTGCACCCGTTTGCTTCCCGCAACATACCGTAGTACAGAAGTTGCTGGGAAGGAGATTGAGATTATGCTCACTGGTCGCGGGCTTGTGTTTGTCGGCGGGGACGCACGCATGATAGAAGTCATTGCCCAAGTGGTAGACAGTGACGCGAGCGGAACCTTAATTGGTTTTGACAAACTTACTCGGACATTTACTGATACAGTGCATAGCCCAGTTTCTGAAGAAGTCTTTTCTAAGGCAGATGCGCTCGTTTTGCCTGTGGCTGGCATGGATGACGATGGTATGGTGGAGACCAGATTCAGTGATACGCCTATTTGTCTCGAAGACAAACATTTTGCAGCAATGAAGCCGGGTACATTTGTATTTACTGGTATTGCTAGGCCTCTGCTTCAGGACCGCTGTAAAAAATATTCTTTGCAGCTTATTAAACTTATGGAACTCGATGAGGTCGCCATCCTGAATTCGATTCCGACTGCCGAAGGAGCCATCGCCATTGCGATGGAAAAAACCGATATCACACTCCATGGCGCGCAAACTGTAGTCCTTGGTTTTGGCCGTTGTGGTCATACACTTGCAAGAACTTTATCAGCTTTAAGAGCTAAGGTTTGTGTTTGTGCCAGAAAAGCAGAGCACCTTGCCCGTATTCGAGAGATGGGGCTTGAGGCAAGCCCCATGAGTGGGTTAGAATCCGCTGTATCGAAAGCAAATATTGTCTTTAATACGATTCCAAGTCTTGTTCTTACAGCTGCTGTTTTAAAAACGATGCCAAAGGATTGTGTCATTATTGATATAGCTTCAAAACCAGGCGGAACAGATTTTCGGTATGCAGAGCGCAGGGGAATGACAGCACTCCTCGCTCCAAGTTTGCCTGGGCTCGTTGCACCAAAGACTTCTGGTCGCATTATAGCTGAAACCATTTGTCGTATACTTGCACAAAATTTACCTGAATGAGATGAGGAGAAATGGTCCATGGATATTAAAGGAAAAGTTGTTGGATTCGGTATTACCGGAAGTCATTGCACATATGCCGATGCATTTTGCCCACAAGTGTTTTCATGTGTTCCAATGTACAGATAATGATTGTTCTGTTTCCCCTAAATCAATTCGTTTAATAGCAGCATGAACAATATTCTTTTGTTCATCAGCTGTTAAATACGACCAAAAATCTCCAATTATCTTTGTACTTGCCAGATACCCTGTATTTATATTCTTGGTCTTTTCTTTTAACTGTATTTCTTCTATTTGCCTTGTAAGCACAGTGTGTGCTCGTTCCAGTTCCTGTACATGCTCTGTTAGATTTGAAAGGTATATATCACCTTGGTCAAAAATTCGATACCACCTTTGTATATTTCTTTCAATCATCGCAAGACGTTTTTTAAGCCCCTCAATCTCCCAAAAAATATTCTTATTATTGGTATTGTCACGGTTGTCTAATGTGTCTACGGTTATGGAACAGACAATATTCGTAACAGCACTCTCCAAGCTTTTGTCCTTATGCCATTTGCTCGAACACAATGAAGATTTTTTGTGCTTAGCACTGCATACATAGTATCCGCGTTTTTTAGGGGATTTTCCCCGCCTGTCTACAGCCAGTATATGAATCATTGGCGATCCGCATATGGCACAAAATAGAATTCGGCTTAGCAAGTGGTGAGAACGACTTTTGGGTCTCAGGGCGCGTTTTTGTTGCTCTTTTTGAGATTTCAAAAAAATATCCTCACTAATAATTGCATCATGTGTTCCAGAAATGATTGTTCCTTGATGTTGCAAAGAGCCTGTGTAAATTGGATTTGACAGCATATAGGCCACTGTCTTGTGATTTTTGAATTGCCTCTCCTTTGTTTGAGTAGAGAGCCAATTTCCAATAGCTCGATATGAGTGTCCTTGTAAAAACTGTTCAAAAGCAGATTGAACGAGAAGAGCTTGTTCAGGAATAATACGTAATTGCTCCTCATCTTTGCACCATTCGTAACCGAATGGGACAGGGCCTCCATACCATAGGCCTTGTTTCGTTCGTTCACTTTTACCTGATTTTGTTCTTTCCACGATGGTATCTCGTTCTAATTGTCCAAATACCGCCAGAATGCCAATCATTGCCCGGCCGAGAGGAGTTGAGGTATCGAAAGGCTCGGTTACGCTTTTAAAAACCACATGGTATTCCTCAAAGAGATCTTCGAGCAAATACAATACGTCTTTCTGGTGCCTACTTAGACGATCTAACTTGTAAACGACGACAGTATTGATTTTTCCGCCTTGAATGTCTGTTATCATTTTTTGTATTTGCGGGCGGTTGAGATTTGTTCCGGTATATCCATCATCGGTGTAAAAGATATAGTTGGTCCATCCCTGCGACTCGCAAAATGCCCTTAGGCGTGATTGCTGGTGGTCAATAGAAAACCCCGAAGCGGCTTGTTCTTCTGTGGACACGCGGCAATACAAGCCAATGGACGTAGTTACCCCCTCCTTTACGAGCACATGATGCTTATCACCATTCTACGAACTGTAAGGGAGGTGGTATTCGAGTTGTTTCATCAGGATTCGAACATTTTCGATTGAATTTGTTTGGATGTGTGATTCACGAGGTAGATTCCAGCTATGATTGCGATAAGGCCGATTACGAGTAAGACGCTGATGGTCTCGTGCAGCCAAACTGCTCCTGTTATGACAGAAAGGAGGGGAACAAAAAATGTGTATGAAGCGATTTTACTCACTTCACCCATATGTACCAATTGCAGCCAAATCACCCAAGACAGTCCTGTTCCTATTAGGAATGAGTAAGTCATGCTAAATATAAACTCGCCCGTAACATGTATATTTGCCCATGACTCAGATAAGGAACCAATTGACGTAAGCACTATACCGCCAAAGGTGAATGGGATTGCGACGAGCCACAACGGATCAGCCTGACCTTGGATCCGCTTCCAGTACACAGTTCCAATTGCCCAAGATATTGCACATAGTAATGCAAGCAGAACACCAAGTACGGATATATTGCCGGTAATACTCTTAATACTAATCGCAGCGACACCTAAAAACCCGAGCAGTAGT
>JAKADF010000407.1 GCA_021820805.1 Bacillota bacterium | reverse complement strand
GGGACAACGGAACTTTAGCCTGTCGCCGTCTACTCCCCAATACACCATGTCGTAGCCCATCGTGCAACGAGGCGTACCATTGGAATCAATTCCAGCAGGAGGCTCTTTCTCACCTCTGCGATTCATCGCAATAATAGCTTGAGCACCGTAACTGTGAGCTGCTTCATAGTTTTTCACCTGGTCATACCCGGAGTCCATCATGACAAACTGGACTTTCCAGTTGTAATTTTCAACGATGTCTTTCATCAATGGAATTGCCATTTCTCCGTCATACACATGGGCTGGTGTGACCTCTAAAGAAACCGGGAGCTCACTTGCGGTATCTACTGCAAGATGAATCTTATATCCGAACCATGTGAGTTTATTGCCGAATGTGTCATATTTGGCGCCCCAGTTGGCATTACCCGAGCTTTGGCTCAATGATTTTGGCTGCTTTCTCTCATAGGCACTAATGGCTGCACTGTCAATAGCAAGATGACCTCCGTTAATAATGCCATACTCCTTACATTGACTGACCAGGTCAATGAAGAGTTCCTTAGCAAGACCTTTATCAACGACAGCGTTGAAGACTCGACTAAGCGTTGCAATTGACGGTGCTGATTCATCTAACCGAAATCCGCACTGGTAGCGAAAACACAAGTCACTGTCTAATCGTTTATGCAACTTGGTGAAAGTTGAAATGCCTTCAAGTGGCGCAGCCAATAATGCTCGCAAGATTGCATAACGATTGATAGGCTTTGCACCTTGGGGTGATGGATTTCTCAACTTAGCAACGTATGGCTGAAGATCCAGTGCCGAAAAAAATAATTCCAATCGTTCTTTAGGATTGATTTCTAGCCATTGCTCGTAGGAAAATAAAGTCTTTTGGAGAAGATACAAGTGGACTTCCCTCCTAGAGGATTTTTGGTTTGGTCACTTAAAATCTTCTCTAATCTTGGGGTGAAGTCCTTTTTAATGCCCGGTTATCCCTTGCCCTGTAAGGGCTTATAAATCTGCAAAACGCTCAACTACATAGATTACGTCCCACATAACTTATAATAATCAAGATGTTCGCAGAAGATTTTAGGTTTTGTTAAGCCTCCCTACGGGTAGATCTATTTCTACCAAGGGATACGTACCAACCATACCATAGTTTTCGAAAGCCAATCCTATTCCATTCACAACACAATGATAAAGATTTTCCGTGAGCATTACGGGTATTGGCGTCGCCCTGTCCAAAACGTGTTCCAAATTACATAATAACGAACCACCGGTAAGAATGTTACCTGGTGTCCAACCTATCATCTGCTTCGCTTCTATACCAATGTGTTTGCTTTTACTAAATCCACACCGATATCTTGGCTTTGAAAACATTTGATACTTCGCTCCCTAGTTCAAATAACCAAATTCATCTCTGAGTGCAACCCTATAAAGTTGTCTTCACAACATATAGCGATTGGGTAGTCAGAAAAACTGCAGCAACGGCTAATCCCACAATGAACGTTACAAACAGTTTCCTTCGGCTAGGTGGCTAGCCCCTGGGCGAATGCTAACTAAAAGTGTGAGACAACCTGCAAAGAGAACTGCGAATAAAAGTTTCAATCCCTCATGAACCAATCATACCCCTCCTGTTTGACTTAAAGATGTGTATATCTCAGCCTTCCAGTGTTTTCACTAAATTACTTGGAATTTGAACCTTTGCGGCTTTCTTACCAATGTCAAATAAAATCACGTCCGAATTGACTTGAACGGCGCCGACCCCACTCATATCTCCCACAGAACTCGTTTGTATTTCCCGTAGTTGACCACTGGTTTCCCCAATAAAAAACGTGTATTGGACATTACTGATCGCAGGAAATTCTGTACCTGTATTCAATACCGATAACTGGGTAACATGCTTACCTGGAATTATCATCCGGTATACTTTACAATACTCATCGACCACATACTGGTCTTTTTCTTCGTATACGGGTATTGATTGGTTTTGTTCCAACTGAAGAAGCTTTGAGTACGAAGGGTACACATCGATATTTGGAAAGGCTTTAGTTCTCGACCATCGACCATTGTCGAATGTGTACGCGGACAGACCTTGTTGGTAAAATGAAATGTTAAAGTTGTTTTCGTGAATATTAAGCGATGCTAGATTTGGTGTATCGATACTTCCATATACGAAAAAGTCGGTATGCAAGGAACCTTGAACCGTGGTTAAGTCCGATTTAATTTTGTACATATTCTCAGACATACCAAGCCGGACTGCCTTCTGAATCATTTGTAACCCATTTGGCTGCAGTACCCCTGGTTGGCTTCCCTGCATCAACAACGGCTGTGCACTCGGAGAACATCCTGTGAGAATCAGTGCACTTCCAATGACACCTATGATGCATATCTTCCACTTTGAAGATTCACGCATTCTTGGCCAACCTCCTCTCCCGATAACGAAGCCCAAATCCTATAAGAATACATAAAGCTAGGAGACCGGATGAAACTGGAATGGCCGGGAATTCATTCCTCTTCAAAATCAAAAATTGCCCCATATTGTAAATCGACACTGCTAGATACTGTGTGCCCCCATGTGTGAACTTGATCGGTGTCACATTGACCACGTTTGTTCTAAATATGCGCCAATTCCGATATAGTTGGCCTTGGCGATACGTGTACGAGGTGAAATATCGTATTGGTGAATTCCGTAAAAAGCTTGGATCATCTGTGATAATTTCAGGCGTTTTCTCTCCCGCAAAATGCACATCTGCTTCAAACCGAAGTGAAGGATTGGGTGCGGTATATATTGTCTTCATGCTCCCATTTGTAACTTGTAAGATATAAGCGGGAGAGGCATTGACAAAAATTGCATCTGATCCCCCCGTTGTTAACGGACCGGTAACTATATCATTTGGCAGCGGGTTGTTGGCATTTGTTTTATAATTCATAACCACTGTACCGGAGCCATAATCCAAATCAACGATTTGTAACTGATTTGCTCCTTCAATAAGTACCTGATCTGACCCATTCTTCGTAAAAGAGCCTGCTGAAATAATTGCCTTACCGTTTACAGCAACGTGAATTACATGACCTTTGAATTGACCTGTGAGATATCCGTTTTGGATTGTTAGCACTGGTTTAGGGGGTAAAACATCTAAAGTGCTTAATAGATGATTCCACGCAGTCATTTCGGCCTGCTTGGTCTGTTGTGAAAAGATAATCGTACTAGCCGGATATGCAGCGGCATCAAGCCCAAATTTCGTTACAGATCTTGGCGAGTGTGACGGAACCATAAACTGTATCACTTGATGACCGAGCACAGCCCACTGAGCACTGGAATAGGGGAAAAATGAACTAATTAAATTAAAAGGATTTATCTTAGCAATGTCAGTGGCCGTAGGTTCGGTTTGCACGATGTTACCGTTCACATCACTGATTTTCACCAGACGGTATTCATTTTTTGCGGACCGTAATACATCTTCGAGAGCATTAGAGGACCCTGTTGCCCCTTTTATTAACTCCTTTAACTCTGTTTGACCTGGTTTGGTTAATGCCACTGTAATTAATGCATTGCCATCCGAGGTAGGGATTGTTGTAAACGGAAGCGCAGACATGACGTTTGGATCCAAACCCAGCATTCCATCATGGATGACTTCAAAATGAGTTAAAAACGGCCATTCACTTATTGGTAAATACATATTTACCAATAACACAATGAGACTAGGAATCAAGAGAGTCAAAACCCGTATTCTTGTAAACACCCAAACCACTACTAGCAAGCCGAAAAAAATTAAAATTTCTAGCCCAATCCGAGAACGAACAGGGTAGAAAGCTACACTCGACAATCCTTCACTGAGAAGCAAACTAAATGTTGTAAATCCGATCCACTTT
>JAKADF010000406.1 GCA_021820805.1 Bacillota bacterium | reverse complement strand
TATTTTTACTTTTAGTACAAGACTGTGTCTTTTCCAAAGGAAGCAAGTCGATCCTTCACAGTTTTCAGAAATTGCCCAGATACCCATCCATCAAGAACGCGATGGTCTAAGGATAGGCAAAGATTTACGATACTCCGAACAGCAATGGCATCATTAATTACTACTGGACGTTTTACAATCGTTTCAACGGTCATAATAGCCGCTTGCGGAGCGTTGATAATCGGCTGAGACAAGACAGATCCGAATGCACCTGTATTGTTCACAGTAAAGGTGCCGCCCTGCATATCATCAATGGTTAAACGTCCCGAACGAGCACGAACTGCTAAATCATGCACTGCATGAGCAATACCCGCTATGCTGAGCCTGTCTGCATTTTTAATAACCGGTACAACAAGTGCTTCATCCGTCGCAACTGCTATTGAGATATTTACGTTTTTCTTCACATGAATTTGGTCATTTACCCATGCGGCATTCAGCATTGGATACTGTTTTAATCCTTCAGCAACAGCTTTAATGACAAACGGAAGGTACGTTAGATCTATGCCCTCACGACGTTTAAAATCATTTTTGATACCGGTGCGGAATTTGACTAACTCAGTTACATCCGCTTCCACCATAGTCCAAGCATGAGGAGCAGTATGCTTACTTTCAACCATTCTCCTCGCGATAGTCTTGCGAACGGCTGTCGGCTCTATCACAGTTACATCATCATTTGTCACATTGGGGGCTGGCACATTTGCTGCGCTCGAAGGAGATACAGGTTCATGTGAAACTGGAGCGGCTTTTAGCGGCGCTGCCTGTGTCATGTTTTGTGATAATGTTTCTGCAACAGTTGGTTTGGTTGAACCAGCAGCTTTACCTGATTCAATATAACGTAAAACGTCTTTCCTAGTGATGCGTCCGCCATCCCCGGAACCTTGCACAAGTGATAAGTCGATATTATTTTCCTGTGCTAACTTGAGTACAGCCGGTGAAAAACGTCCGCTCTTTGTGCTCGATACATTTTGCCCTGCAGGCAGCGAATCAACAGCAGTATCCGTCCGCTCGTTTGAAGCTTGTACTTGAGGAGTATGTACAGAAGCCTCTCTGCCTTCCTCTTGCACACGACAAACAACAGTTCCAACACTAACTGTTTCGCCTTCTTGAATAAGAATCTCAGACAGAACTCCGTCAAAATCTGATGGAATCTCTGCAGTTACTTTATCTGTAATAACTTCAACGAGCGGTTCGTACTTTGCAACCGTATCGCCAACTTTCTTTAACCATTTCCCTAGTGTTCCTTCTGTTACACTTTCGCCAAGCTGCGGCATTTTAACATCTGCCATGGCAAAACATCCCTTCCACCCAATCAAGGTTGTCGAAAAAAGGAGCAGTGCCCCTTTTTTCGATTTATACTAGAAGTTTGCGAGTTTTCGCATCGCATCTGCGATTTTGTCAGGGGACAGCATGTACGCTTTTTCCAGCACCGGATTGAAGGCCATTGCAGGAACATCCGGCCCTGCAAGACGCATAATTGGTGCATCGAGATCGAACAATGCTTTTTCCGCGATAATCGCGCTTACCTCAGCACCAATGCCGCAGACTTTGTTGTCTTCATGCACAATGAGGACTTTGCCTGTTTTACGAGCAGCCTCTAAAATTGCCTCTTCATCCAACGGACGCAATGTGCGTAAATCCAATACGTGTGCAGAAATGCCTTCTGCCGCAAGTTTCTCTGCTGCTTCAAGCGCAAAATGTAAGGCCAAACCATACGAAATAACCGTTAAATCATCACCAACACGTCGAACTGCCGCTTTGCCAAGCGGAACAGTATACGCTCCGTCCTGAACTTCTTCTTTTAACAGACGGTATAAGCGTTTGTGTTCGAAAAACAAAACTGGATCAGGGTCGCGAATTGCGGAAATGAGCATGCCTTTTGCATCAGACGGCGTCGATGGTATTGCAATTTTAAGACCTGGTACATGAGTAAATAATGCTTCCATGCTCTGAGAGTGATATAAAGCCCCATGGATGCCGCCGCCAAACGGAGTTCGAATAACCATTGGACAATTCCAGTCGTTATTAGACCGATAACGGATTTTAGCTGCCTCAGATATAATTTGGTTCATGGCAGGCAAAATAAAATCAGCAAACTGGATTTCCGCAATAGGTTTTGTTCCAGCCATAGCAGCCCCAATGCCAACACCGACAATTGCGGATTCAGTTAATGGGGTATCTATTACACGAGATTCACCGAACTCATCAATTAAACCAGCTGTAACTCGAAATACGCCGCCGCGTACGCCAACATCTTCTCCAAGTACGAAGACACGGTCATCACTTTGCATTTCCCCATAAATTGCATCGTGAATGGCTTCAATAAATTGTTTAACGGCCACTTACGTCGCCCCCTTCAGCGTAGACGTAACGCATGAGAGTATCAGGACTCGGGTGTTCAGCCTTTTCTGCATAAGCAGTAGCTTCATTCACTTCATCCGTAATACGTTTCCGAAGGAGACCGTCTTCTTCTTCAGTCAAGAGCCCGTTCTCCAAAAGATACGCCTTTAGTCTCAAAATAGGGTCTCTTTTTTTCTCCTCATTTACTTCTTCACGAGATCGATACGCTCGGTCATCATCGTCACTCGAATGCGGTACAAGTCTATATGTTTTCGCTTCAACCAGTACCGGACCTTCACCGCGTCTTGCCTTCGCGACTGCTTCCTTCATAACGCGGTAAACCTCAAGTGGGTCTTGCCCGTCAACAATCACGCCTTCAAACCCGTATCCTAGAGCCCTGTCAGCAACATTCGCACAACCCAGTTGTTTCGATTCAGGAACAGAAATCGCATAGCGATTATTCTCACAGAAGAAAATAACAGGTAATTTATGAACACCGGCAAAGTTCGCAGCTTCATGAAAATCACCTTGGTTGCTCGTTCCTTCTCCAAAAGAAACAAATGCAACAGAGTCCTCGCCGCGCATTTTCGCTGCAAGCGCAGCCCCCACCGCATGCGGTATCTGCGTTCCAACTGGGCTCGACCCAGTCAGAATTCGCAATGCTTTATCCCCAAAGTGGCCTGGCATTTGCCGTCCACCGCTGTTTGGATCTTCCGGTTTTGCATGCGCTGACAAAAGTTCCGTTTTTGCTGTATGTCCATAAATAAGCACTAAGCATAAATCTCTGTAATATGGCGCGATATAATCCTTTGTATTATCTAGTGCAAAGCCTGCGCCTGCTTGTGCACCTTCTTGACCTTGACATGAAATGACAAATGGAATCTTACCTGCACGATTAAGCAACCACATGCGCTCATCAACCATTCGCGCAAGCACCATTTTCTCGTACATCTCAAGCACCATAGCATCAGTCATTCCATACTGAACATGACGAGGTTGTGTACTCATTGCTGCGCCTCCTTATCCATGAATTGCACTGCCATCTACAGCCAAAGCGGCTTCGCCAATTGCCTCTGATAAAGTAGGATGCGGATGAATTGTATTACCAATCTCCCATGGAGTTGCGTTTAACACATGCGCGAGCCCCGCCTCAGAAATTAGGTCAGTGACATGCGGGCCTACCATGTGTACGCCGAGAACATCATCTGTATCGGCATCTGCAACGATTTTAACGAATCCATCGGCTTCCCCATATACAAGAGCCTTACCAATCGCTTTAAACGGAAATTTTCCAACCTTAACTTTTCGACCTTGCACGGATGCTTGCTTTTCCGTAAGTCCAACACTTGCGACTTCCGGACGGCTGTAAGTACATTTTGCAATCATGCTATAGTCAATTGCATGAGGTGATAAGGAGGCCATAACTTCAACAGCATGAATGCCTTCATGAGCCGCAACGTGGGCGAGTTGAACGCCGCCAATAACATCACCAA
>JAKADF010000013.1:16378-18886 GCA_021820805.1 Bacillota bacterium | reverse complement strand
AGAGGAAATGGCTAAACAGTGTGGCCTTAGGTAAAAACATAATCCTCAGGATTCAGGCTGAAAAACCAGTCAGAGAAAAGGTTTTTTGCGAATCTTGAGGATTATAAATTCCTGTGGGTAAAGCTCTTAATCCGAACTTTCGGATTACTTGCCGAACGCTCGATAAAACCTTTCGTCATGGGGCGCAAGGCATGGTTATTTAGCAACACACCCAAAGGTGCGAAGGCTAGTGCGGTTTGCTACAGCATAGTGGAAACGGCAAAAGAGAATGGATTGGACCCATTTGCATATTTGACATACCTTTTTGAGCAGATGCCGAACATTGACTTAAAAGATCCTAATGTTCTAGCAACACTTTTGCCGTGGTCGGATTTGTTACCCGAGCAAGTTCGCAACCCAAGAAGAAAATAATTGAAGCATAGAAATCCTCACCTGTACATGGTGGGGATTTTTTATATTATTGCTCTGCAGTGCAGAAAATTTCAAGAGTGTTCACTATTTGACGCTCACCATATTGCGTCATCAATGCAAGATGTCGCTTCTGATACAGAAACTCAGGTAACTCACTCAGAGGAAGCAGTAAGTGTTGTGAATGAAATGACGAAGGGAATCTCCGAAATTTCAACGAGTGCTGAGAGTGTTACAAAATCCGCAATGTACACAAATGAAGTAGCCACTAAAGAGTACGAGGAAATCAAAAATGTTATCGAGGATATGGGAAGCATTCACAACTCAATAGTTACACTACAAAAAGCAATTCAAGAACTAGGAGAACAATCAGAAGAAATTCACATGATTGTAGATGTAATTTCTGGTATTGCAAATCAGACTAATTTGCTGGCATTAAATGCAGCTATTGAAGCAGCAAGAGCTGGCGAACATGGTCGAGGGTTTGCAGTTGTGGCCCAAGAAGTTCGCACGCTAGCTGAACAATCATCTGAATCTGCAAAAAGTATTGCTGGTATGATTAGCTCGATTCAAGGTAAAACCAACGAAGCGGTCCATGTAACTAAGGAAGTCACTAAAAAGGTTGACGAAGGACTCCAAGCTGTAAACGTAACTGGTAACTCGTTCAAACAAATACAACAGTCTGTAGATTTCGTCACGGTTCAGATTCAGGAGGTTTCCGCAGCGGTAGAAGGGCTCCTTGCAAGTAGTGAAGAAGTAACTACCGGCATAAATCAAATTTCAACTGCTGCAGTTGATAATGCTTCCAGGACTCAAGAAATGTCGGCGGCCGCTCAAGAACAGTTAGCTTCAATGGAGGAAATATCGGCTTCAGCACATGCTTTAGCTCAAATGGCAGAACACATGCAGCAAGTTGCTTCACACTTTAAATTATAGTTTAGTTTCTACTAGCCAAAATACTTTGAGTCACCTAGATAGTTGGCTCAGGCTGTCGAGAAAATCTCGACAGCCTTTATTAATATCGTTATCATCCAAATGAGTGTATTTATGTAATAGCGTAACTTAGTTACGAACGGTGGTGGATACTTGTACTGCAAAATAAAAGTCGTCAATCGGAGTTTGGATTTATTTCTATTGAAGAACAAGACTTAAGAGAGAAGCATAGGAAGGCAAATATAGTTATCCAAAGAAAACTTTGTTCTGAAATAGAACCTCCCATTCTTTTGGGGAGGACTAGCAGGTTTAAGCCTCACTCATGTAATTTTTATGATGCCGCGCTCCAAGTATCCTTCCAGTTTGATAGGTGCTGCCGAATTTCTTTGAATCCATCTTCGCATGGTTCTATAAATAATTTTGCTAATTGAGTTAGATAATAACGGTAGAGCCCCGACAGGGTTGGACTAATTTCTTGGTTCGGATCCAAACTCGAGTGTAAGTAGGAAACAATATCTTGAATCTTGGTAATATGAGGTCTCATATCATTGAGGTCGTTGCTAATCCATGCTCGGTAAGCTAGTTCGAGTTCCAGCAACGCCTTTTCATGCAACTTAATAATAATCGCTTTTGGAGATGCTGTTGTAACGCTATTTTGTTTGTATGCTTGATATGGGTTCATCAAAGAAACACTCCTTACAAGGTACTGACGAATCTTCTGTCTTTGTTACATCACTAATCCGGCCGGAACTTTTGACGGAGCATATTGGCTCATCCAAATGTACGATAGAGTCTTTGATTCAGGGTACAATTTCCGTGCTTTCCGTATTATTTCTTCTGCTACTTTTTCGTTGATGTCTGCTGAAATAAGGGAACCTTTTATAGAAAGTTCTCCACTTGGAAGCAATGCGAACTCGAGCATATCTTTTGCCTTTGTAAGGTTTCCTTTCGCGAAGTACACCTGTGCTTTCCATTCCCACTCTTCTACACTTCTGGTGGTGCCTTCGAGATAATCATTGCTTGTAAAAGCCGCAATTAAAGGTGTATGTTCGAGCATCAGAAAAATGGTTTGTAAATCTTCAACGTAGGGTGCAAAGTTTGTAAGAAACTTAATTGACCGTGCCGCCAGAAGATCGTCGAACATCTTTTCTATGATCCAGGCTAGTT
>JAKADF010000013.1:0-16368 GCA_021820805.1 Bacillota bacterium | reverse complement strand
CACTCGTTACTCTTTTTAGATATTCTCCCAACACGTCAGCTTGGTCCCAAATGCGAATCGCTTCGGTCATACTTCCTTGCTCATAAGCCCATAAACCCATTCGGCAGAAATCCATCGGAGCTGGCTCCTTGGGTAGAACCGGTGCTTGCCCATGATAAACGCTGTATGCGAATTTTGCCCTCCTGAAGCCTTCTTCATCGCCCCACTTGGAGATAGCCTTTTCAATATAATCAATGGCATCTTCATATCCGGCATACGTGTAGAACTGAATAAACTCTTTGTATCTCTGTGGCGTCCGAATTGTCTTTTCCATTTCTCTTAGCACGTTTTGTTCAGGCGTTAAGGCAACGATCCATGGGATAAGGCCGACCTGCTCCGTATTTTCGGAGTATGATTTAACAAACCATTCCCTTGCAGATAAGTCGTCACCTAATTTAAGCCAACAATTGCCGAGGTTCCGCGATGCGTTATACGTTCCAGCACCTTCCTGATACTCGATAAAATTGCCTTTAATATCACCCAAGCGGCGGCAGTGCTTAAAAGTTTCTATTGCTTCTGTACAGCGATTTTGCGATAAATAGATTTCTCCCATGATTCCATAAATATCTGTATACTTGGGAGATATTCTTAGTGCTTCCTTGCAAGCTCGAATCGCGTCGTCAGGGCGGTTAAGAAACCGTAAAGCGTTAATATAGAATTTGTAAACGCGCAATAGAAAAGAGGGCCGGTTTTTAGGTCCTTCTTTCAACATCTCGTCGATAAGTAATCGAGCAGTTCCAGCGACCTTTTCCCACTGGTGAGTGCCAGCATACTCAGCAAGCAAATTGGAAGTCGCAAACCAGCGGTTAAGCTTTTTCTTCATAGGCGTTTCTTGTAGCTGCTGTTTCAGGAGTTCAATGTTACGGACATTTTTATTCTTATATCGCACGTACTCTTGCGTGTATCCGATGTGATGTAAGTGTATTGGAAAAAAGTCGAGTTTTCCTCCGGTGTCGCTTATGGCACCTGCGATTTGCTCATGAACAGATCCATCGTAATGATACCCTTTGCGGAAGATGCGACATGAATCGACGTCCATCACGGAAGTAAAGTTCTTCAAACTTCCGGTGTAGTTACGGACTTTGAGAAATGCACCCTGAGCTTGTGTCGTTTCCAGCAGTTTTCTAAGCTGTAATTTTTCGTGTTCGTCCATGAATTCGTCAGCGTCCATAACCAAGTTCCAGTCGCCTGTCGTTTGGTCTAGGGCAAAATTTCTTGCGGCCGCAAAATCATTTATCCATTCAAAATGAATAAGTTTCAGAAGCCCTGGGTGCTCGGCTTGAAATTCTTTAATGATTTCGACAGTATTGTCTGTTGAACCTGTATCAGCGATCACGATCTCGTCCACTACACCAGCAACACTATCCAACATCCGTCGAATTACAAACGCCTCATTTTTGACTATCGTGCTTAGGCTTAGTTTCATTGTAATTCCTCCATGGCCCGTAAGCTTGTACCGCATGTAAGCTTTCAATTGTTCCCGTTATCTGTTCTTTTATTTGCGTCTGAATTTTTTCGAGCTGACTGCGTATTTCAATGGTTTCTGTCAAAATAACAGCTTTTTCACTTTCAGTAAGCCTGCTTTGGCTTATCCATGCGCTACGCTTGAACATTAAGTCCCAAACGGTATCTAAATCTCGCCTATCAAGAGCTTCGTTTATTTCTTTCGCGTACGTTTGTGAATCCCCCTTTATCAACCGCCGAGCATCATTCCTGTCTGGAAGGACTGGCTCTGTGTTAGTTGCATTTCAGCCTGCAACATGGTCATTTGTGAATTAGCCTGGATGATGGAAGCCTGTGCTGCACTCCATTGGCTAATTAGGCTTTGAACTTGATTTTTGTACTGCTGGTTCAGCTGGTTTAGGGAGTAACTGATTGTCCCAGGCAGAGCACTGTTGCCTGAAGCACCAATCTGATTTTGGACAGTAGTGATCTCGCCAGTTATCGTTGAACCATTAACAGATCCTCCGTTCAAATCTGTCAACCACGTGCTTACTGATGAATTAAGGTTAGATAAGAAGCTTCCGCTTGGTAGGTTCAGGCCAGCTGTCGTAACGCCAAAAAATTTCTGCAAGTCAGCGAGGTTGTTTGTCATTGCGTTGTTAAATGTCGTTTTTCCGTCTGGTAATGTTACCCCTGACGGTAGGGATACTCCCGTTATGCCACTTGATGATTCCCAACCCATGGACGGAGAACTGCTGCTCGAAAAGCTCCCATTCGATTCCGAGTAGCTTCCAGGGCTTATCAGCGCACCAATTTCGCTAAGTGCTTGGAACTTGGTATCTGTAGTTACCGCTTCTCCTGCGACTCCAGGGAGTTGTCCTGCTATTAGCTGCCCGATTGTAGTATCGGCGGCGCTACCTCCGGTGTAAACGAGTTTTTCTATCCCATTGTAAGCGTCGAATAAAGACTGAACTGCGTTCGTAACCGAGCTAGGGTCTGATTTAATGGTTACAGTACCGGTGCCCGCAGAGACGACATTGATCGTTGTGTTTGGAAGTGCATTTGTAAAGGTGTTCGTGGACGATGTTAGAGAAACGCCTCCTGATCCACCTATCGTTATCTGAGCGTCCAGCGGATTTTGGACATTCGTTGACGACATCGCAATGCCTGTTGTGCCGCCATTAAAGGTGAATGCACCTTTTGTTGCCCCAGTTTGGTTAGAGGTCAGCATGATTTGGTACGTTCCCGTATTATCTACAACGCTTGCCTGCACCCCTGTAGTCGCAGCTGTGTCGTTGATATTTGCCGCGATTGTGTTTAGGCTGTCTCCAGCTGAGACGTTTACAGTTGCCTGGGCCAGCCCGCTAATTGTCAGCGTGCCTTGTTGAGCGTTTGAAGCTGACGAAGGATCGGTTGGTGTGTTTGGTGTTACGCCTGTCAGCATTGAAATCTGACCCTGTGCGAGTTGATTTACGGTTATGCTCGTACTTGTTTGCGGTGCTCCTGCGGACGCGGTAATCGTAAATGTGTTCGTATTAGACGAGGTTGCAGCAACCGCGTTCCATGTTGATTGAGTGCCCAAAGTCTGAATGGCAGTTTGTAGGGTAGTCAGAGCTGTCTTTAGCGAGTTAAGATTGGTAACTTCCGAGTTTAAGTTAGCTTGCTCCATTACCAGTGGCATAGCCTCGCTTACGGTTTGGGTGTATAAGGCAGACGCTGCCTTGCCTACGTAAGAAGACACATAAGAAGTTTGTCCGTTTTCAAGGTTTGAAAGTTGGGTTTGTAAATTTGCTGGAAGTTGAGGAACCCAACCGCCTCCGGAAATACTCATGACATTACCTCCTGTTTCCCAGTAACAATATCGCTGTTCTCTCAAGATTAAGATGTGAAAGTATATTTAAGGCGTCATCGGGTGAACGCTCCGGTAACTTCTTAAAGATGCTTTCAGGGTACAGAAGATGAGTGTCATGCCACACCCATCTTCTGTCCTGATTGCTTTGTACGCTAACAGAAATCAACCGAGAAGCTTCAGAATCAGGCCAGGCTGTTGGTTGACCTGTGCAAGCACGGAGATACCCGCCTGTTCAAGAATCTGGTTCTGAGCAAACTTGGTTTGTTCCTGAGCCATGTTTGCGCCAACGATGACACTGTTCGCTGTTTGCAGGTTGGAAGACGTGTTGTTCAAATCGCTGATTGTTGCGTTCAAACGGTTCTGCACTGCACCAAGCTGTTCTTCTTGTGCGGTAAGCGTAGAAATTGCGTTTTGAACTTTAGTGATTGAGTCAGCCGCGTTTGATTGGGTCAAAACATTCAAACCTACAACGTTTGAGGAGGACTGCCATCCGTTCGACGCAGCGCCGGAAGAAGATGCTGTACCGGTAAGTGATAAACTGTCAGTCTGATAAAGTGTAGACGTGGTACTTGCAGGAATTGTAATTGTGGAAAATCCAGCTTCGTTAAAGGTCATGCTAAGGGCAGCGCCAGAAGCAGTGTCACCAACTGTTACTGTTGTTGAGCCCGCAGTTACACTGACGGCGTTGCCAACGTTCTCCCATGAGCCGTCGGAGCCTTGGATCTGCAATTGCAGCGTACCGCTTGAGAAATCACCTTGTGTATTGGTCGTGGTGTCGACGCTGTAATTAGCATTAAGTGCGATCCGGTAGTTGCCAGTTTCCAGAATAGAGCCAGAAACGAGGCTTGGTGTAGCTGATGTGATACTTGCGGCAGTTCCTTGTGAAGCACCTGTGCTTAACGTTGCAGTACCAGCTGTGTAACCACCAACTGAACTTGCAGCAATTCCCGCGACACCGAGTGAGTTAACGTCAGTGCCTGCGATGTTAAAGGCAATTGTTTGACCTTGGTCTGCACCGACTTGGAGCGTAACGGTGTTGCCGCTAGTGGAAAATTGTCCGGACAGAACATTTAATCCGTTGTACTGCGTCTGGTTCGTAATGGAGTTGATTTCGTTCGCCATGCTGTTCATTTCGAGTTGAAGGCCAGCACGGTCAGAAACCGTTTGAGTGCCGCTTTGAGCAGCTTGGGTTGCGAGCTGGTTCATGGTCTGGAGAATGCCCAAGACCTGTTGCTGTGCGCCGGTTGCGGTTTGAAGCATGGAGACACCTTGCTGAGCGTTCTGTACTGCGACGTTCAAGCCGTTAGAATTCATAATCATGTTTTGCGAAATAGCGTAAGCAGCCGGGTTGTCAGCTGCGGAATTTACCGCATTACCGGTCGACATAACTTGTGATTCTTGCTGAACAGCTTGGTTTGTCGATTGCAAGTTGCTCAAAACATTGTTTGCAGCAGGATTAAAGTTAATCCAAAATCCACTACTCATTGTGGTCACCCTTCCTTAAGGTAAAAGATTTTGTATCATATCAACGGCTTCTATGCCATTAATACCAAAGTTATTGGATATACTCAGCAAGCGTTGGCAGCAGCATCTTTGAACCCATCTGCAAAGCAGCTTGGTAAGTTGCCATCTGATTCTGGTATTGCGTAACGACTTGTGCCATATTGGCATCCTCTAACGATGCCTGTTGCTTCTGCATGTTGCTAACAAAGGAATTCGTTTGATTTTGTAGATTCGTCATTTGTTCGATACGAGAACCTAAGTCGGTATCTGTCTCAATTAATTGGGCAGAATTCGCATCCAGATTACTAAGGTCATTCCCTAGTGCACTAGGGTCGTTAATATCGTTAAGAATTGACTGTAAGGTCGAGTGCAAATCTGCAGTTCCACCAGAAGAAGGTACTTGATTAAATATATTAGAACCCGTCACATTGACTCGCTCTGCTACAGAAGCGGAAACCGCATATTCGCGATTATCGCTCGCCCCCGCCGGAGCAGGATTCGTTTGGGCAGAGGATACTGCCATAGCGCCACCAGACGTTAATGTCACATTTGAATTACTCATTCCAAAAACAGTACCTTGTTGCTGCGGTTGTAAAACTAATTGAGAGCCCGATGGAACACTTGAAAGGCTCGCTGTTACACCTGTTTGATCACTAACTGCATTTATTGCATCCTCTACATTCTGTAGGGTCGCTCCCGATGCAATGGAAACTTCAGCCGTACCCTGCGAACCAATAACGGAAAGTGTTCCTCCGTTTGCAATTACCGGAGTAGTAGTCGATGCCCCTATCACATTCGTGTTCAACTGCGTCGGTGCTATGTACTGACTCACCTCCTTATCTATTGCCCCCCCTCCAAACAGGAAGGAGTTTCCTTGCTTTGTGTTCACCAACTGGTAGAGATTATTGATTAATTGCGCAATACTCTGTTGAACACCAGCCTTTGCCGTTGGCGTTTGGCTAGGTGTATTCATTGCCTGAAGGGTTAAATCGCGTATGGATTGAAGCGTACTCGACATACTCTGCATGGCTGAATCTGTAGATTTCATCCATGTAAGTCCGCTTTGAATTGTGGATTCGTAAGAGTTTGCTTGAGAAATTGCAGTCCTTGTTGCCATATCCTCTGATACAGCTAATGGGTCATCAGAGGGCTTATTAAGCACCTTTCCTGTTGACATTTGCTCTTGATTTGTCGACAGGTTCTCTTGAATTTGATTCAGGTTGTATAAGAATTGTTGTGACATCATGAGATTTGTAATTCGCATTATCACACCTCCTGAATCAGTGTTTGAAGCAACTGATCTTGAATCGAAATGAATTTTGATGAAGCACTGTAAACGTTCTGAAACTGAATCATTTGTGAGACTTCTTCGTTTATGTTTACACCGGATACACTCTGCTGTAGTGACTGGGATTGTTGCAGTAGCGAACTCGCCATCTGTTGACTGCTTTGAACTGCCGCTGTTTGAGCCCCGATTCCTGTAACAATCGACGTATAATAGTCGTCCGGAGTGGCGTTTAGGGCTTGTCCGCTAGAGTCGGTTAATGTTGTCGAGTTCTGAAAGCCTGCAATCGTCACTGCATTACTGCCATCCCCAACTACGTTTGGTTCAGAAGCCGCCGCAATTTGATCTGGCGTAATTGTAGATGACACTGATAGAGAAGTGACAGGCGTCGTTGTTCCTCCAGTCGTGACGTTACTTGAACTTACGTTAAATAGTGGTACGCCAGGGGTTGAACTACCAAGTTGATAACCAGTCTCCAATTGATTGTTTACGTTTTCTCCGAGTGTCTGTTGAAGTTCGCCTAACTGCTGGATTACATTTTGAGCCGTCTGTATTCCTTGTTCATTTGCCCAAATAGAACCAGATGTTACGCTCGCCACATCGGTTGAAGTGAATGCTGTAGTACTGAAACTACCACCAGCTGCCGAGACGATATGTACGCTTCCAAGAAAGACGTCTACGCTGTTATCTGCATTTTCCGTGTATGTAAGATTGCCGAGCTGCGCTAAGTTGTTAAGGGCAGTATCTCTTTGGTCTAACAACTGGTTTGGGTTTTGCCCACTCTGAGTGATTGTGGATATCTGCTGATTTAACTGGTTGATCTGATTCGCATAAGCATTAGCCTTTTCTACCTCGCTTGCAGGTGTTCCCGAAATGTTGCTATCTAAGTTTCCAACTAGAGTAACCAACTGGTTTTGCACCATGTTAAACATGTTAGCAAGGTTCTTTCCTTGTTGAATTACTTCTTGCCTTGCAGCGATGGTGTCCGGCGAAGTAGATAATGTTTGCCATGCAGATAAGAATGTATCTAATGCAGAATGAATTGATGTACTGTTTGGCTCACCCATGATTCCTTGAATCTGATTCAAGTTTGTAAGCAGATCGTCTTCTCCATGAAAGCTCGTAAGATTGTCCCGAACCAGCTTGTTATAGTACGGACTTACCGAACGATCTACCGATTCGACTTTGCTTCCTTGTCCGACCTGACCAGCTACGACAAGAGCCGGGGAATCAGGTACTGGAGGAAACGGTGTCTGTTCTGCTAGATTCGCGGTTTCCTTGGTATATCCAGGTGTAGAAGCATTTGCAATGTTGTTGCTTATCACGGATAACGCCTGTTGTGCTGTTTCAATTCCGTTCACTCCAACGTTAAGTCCGAAGAACGTACCAAAGCCTGCCAAAACCTTCCCTCCTTACGCATACCAAGAGTTACTTGTAAACTTTCGTGTTTCATTGATTGCTAGAGTAGTTAGCGCTATTCCGTGCTGTAAAAGTTCGTTTACTTTTTCCGTTAGGTTCATTAGCTCTTTAATAAAATGCTTTTCCTCTTGAGAGAGTTCATCAGGACTGTATTCTTTAAGTCCGTTCGTTAAGGTAATAATCTTGTCGAGTGATATTTGAACTCCTGAAGTATCCTGCTGAATCACTGAATTCTGCATTTCTATAAGAGCTTGCTTCATATCTGAAACTACATTCTTCATTTATCCAGTATTCCACTATCTACCATTTTTTGTGCGATAGCACGGGTGTTGATTTGATAGGTTCCGTTCGCGATAGATTCACGAAGTCGTTTCACCTTATCTGAAACCTTTTCATTGTCGCCGCCCGTAACGACAGTTGGCTTTGTAGCCTCGGGCCTTTGGATGTCTGAAAAATCATTCGACGGAGGTATCATGTTTGTTTCCCCCTTATTTGTGCTTTCATTATATATACGGTCAAAAATCCTCAAATCGTGCACCATCAAATTCAGCCATTATTGAGCGTTCATTGCTGTATCGGCTAAATTTGATAAAATACGACATAATGTTTCGTGAAAATCTATTAATTTCGTCGTTTTTCTCTTCTTTTCGATAAAAAGAGGCGTTTTGTTAAAAAATTTTTTGTGGCATTTGCATTCTGTTGGGGAAATGAGCCTATAACTTTTCTTTTTTCAACTTTTTGAATAAGTAAAAATAAAAAATTTCTTATATAATTGCGGGAATTTCCATAGGAATTCTGTTTAAGCTTGTGTATAAAAAAGAACCCTTATCGGGTTCATATATAGGATAATTGGGGCCTTTTATCTGTACGTTGGAGCTTGAATTATCTCTCTGTAGTCTTTTTTGCAGGAGTCGCAATAAAGCTCTTTCGAAAGCCGCATTCCACACTCACAGACGTAACCAATGCATCTCGCAGGGTTACCAACAACTAGTGAATAATCCGCAACATCTTTTGTCACCACTGCACCAGCGCCAACCATACAGTACCGCCCGAGCGTCACACCGCAAACGATGGTGGCATTACCTCCAATGGACACGCCTGACTCAACTATAGTTGGAGTAATGTGCCAATCTTTGTTGGACGCTCTCGGGTATAGGTCATTCGTAAACGTCGCGTTTGGCCCGACGAATACTCGATCTCGAATGGTAACCCCCGTGTAGACTGAAACTCCATTTTGTATTTTGCATTCATCACCAATCGTCACGTCGTGATCAATGTAAGTGTCTTTGGAGATAATGCAGTTTCGCCCTATCATGGCGTTCTCACGGATTTGAGCGTTAATCCAAACTCTCGTTCCGTCTCCAATCTTTGCATTTTTATCTACAGTGGCACTTGGATGGATAAACATCGGATCACCCTTCAAACTCATTAATTGCTTTTATGACGTATTCAAGATCGCCAGCTGTCAAACTTGGATGTACTGGCAGGGACACGACTTCTTGACACAAGAGATCTGTAACAGGCAAAGCGACATTACCGAAGCCCATTTCCTTATAGATGGGCTGTACATAAACCGGTGTTGGATAATGCACTCCACTGCCTATTCCTTTTTCAGTTAGATAATTCACGAAAGAGTTTCTCACTGAACCAGGCACCCGGACAGTGTATTGATGATAAACACTTCGAGCTCCTTCAGCCTCAGTCGGAGTCTGCAGCCAATTTAGACTTTGAAGTCCACCTGTAAGGGTTGAGGCATTTTGTCTCCTTTTTTCATTTCGCTCTTCCAGCTTTCTTAGCTGACAAATTCCCATAGCCGCGGCGATGTTGGTCATTCGAAAATTATAGCCTAGTAGCTCGTGATGGTATCTGCGTGGTGAACCATGATTGACTAGCAATTTTGCCTTTTGATACATTGCTTCATTGTTTGTGACAATCATGCCGCCTTCGCCGGTTGTCATGTTTTTCGTTGGGTAGAAGCTATATGTTGCAATATCCCCAAGAGTACCAACCATGTAGCCATTAAAAGTGGCGCCGTGAGCTTGGGCGCAGTCTTCTACCAAGTACACCCCGAATTTGTCGCATAGATCACGAATAGCGTCGATTTGGCACGGGTGGCCATATAAGTGAATAACGAGAACTGCTTTAATGCTACTATCCTGTACAAGGGCCTCCCTAATCGCATTCGTATCTATATTAAAAGTCACAGGATCTACATCTACAAAAACAGGGGTAAGTTGGTTATACAGGAGTGCATTTGCGGAGGCGATGAACGTGAACCCAGTCGTAATTACTTTCGACCCAGGTGCAAGTCCTAGAGCCCCAACAGCGGCGTGTAATGCGGTCGTTCCGTTACTTGTTGCAACCGCGTATTTGGTGCCATTGTACTCTTGGAACTTTTGCTCAAACTCTTTTACCCAGCGGCCGCTTGCCAACTCTCCAGAGCGCAGGACCTCTTCAACCGCTGATATTTCATCCTCGGTGATAACCGGAGATGCTATTTTAATAGCTCGCTGCGTGGCTGTAATCATGGTGCTTCGACTTCCCTTCTAATAACTGACGGTAGATGGTGGAATTAATCTCTTCCATCAAGGCTAGTGCTCGGCGGCCATCCTTTGCACTAACAGAATTCGTATCCATTTTTAATTCAACACTTTTTATGAACGAGGCAAGTTCTTCCCGCAGTGGTTCACCAGATGGTACATAAACCTTTTCTACCACTGCCTCCTGCCTGTAGCTATCTTGCTTATTGAATTCCCCAAAAGTCGAATGGCTGATTTCTAGTTTCCGTTCAAGAAAATCTGCAATAACGAACCGGTCACGACAGGTAATTTGAGCTTGTCTTATCTTCTGTTCAGTTACCCTACTTGCTGTTAAGGTGCAGATTTCATTGTTCTTAAACCGTAGCTGTACTGCAGCATGATCTACAAATGTTGAATTAAAAACATTCACTCCAAGAGCACTTATTACTTGTGGAGTCTCATTGAACAAGGAACACGCAAGATCTAAATCATGAATCATTAGGTCCTGCACAACATCAACATCTTTAATTCGGCTGTTGTACGGACTTAGCCTTCTGAAGTCTACTGAAATGACTGACTCTCGGTTAAAAATGCATTTCAGTGCGTCAAAGGCTGGATTGAATCTCTCTATATGTCCGACATTTAATAGCAGTCCAAGTTCCCTTGATTTACGAATTAATATGTCTGCTTCATCAGTATCTGCAGCCAATGGCTTCTCAACCAAAACATGAACATTATGCTCAAAGCACTGCTGACAAGTCGCAAAATGATAGATAGTGGGTACCGCAATTGTTACTGCATCAACCTTACTAAGTAGAGCGGATATATCTGTGTAAGTGTCTACGGAAAACCTAAGTCCCGCTTCATTTAACTTTACTTTATCTGTATCGTAAATCCCCACTAGTTCGCAATCCAGGCTAAGAGTCTTTAAGACTCTAATGTGATTGCTGCCCATATTTCCACATCCGATAACTCCAATCCGGACTTTGTTCATAACAAGTAAAGCCCCCCAGAATTGCGCGCATTTATGTTTATACTTGCTTAACTACGTTTCAAGAGGTGATATTTATTCAATTTCATCGAACTGTTCTTTGCTTTAGTAGGAGTTGACTTTTAATTTTTTTAAGAAGATCTTGATAACGCCTGAAAACGAATGACTTTGACTTATATAGGACGTCAGCTGTGTCTTGCATACTGCATCCTTGCACCCAGATAAGAGACAGCAACATTCGATCATCTTGTGGAAGGCCATCTACAATAAGCCATACCTGTCTCACTGGCTCCTCTTCGACCCACTCGTCTATTGGATCAAATCTCGGTTCCTCATTTGTGTTCTCATTATATATACGGTCAAAAATCCTCAAATCGTGCACCATCAAATTTGGGCGTATTTGAGCCTTCATAGGTGTATAAGTTTAATTCGATAAAATACGACATTATGTTTCGTGGAAATCTACTAATTTCGTTGTTTTTCTCCATCTTTCGATAAAAAGAGGCATTTCGTTTAAAAATCTTTTAAAGGTATGTTGGACAAAGAGCGAAATTCGCAGTTTTTCCTCCCGAAAATAAAAAACCCCCGATCAATAATCGGAAGTTATACCAATTTGTAACTTTATTAGACATTTGCTTCAACGAATTGCTTTTTGTTGACGAAGAATCTGACCCTTAATTTTCTTAAGGAGTTCTTGATAGCGCTTAAAAACAAATGACTTTGACTTATACAGGGTATCTGCAGCATCTTGCATACTACATCCGTGTTCCCAAATTAAAGATAATAGCAATCGATCATCTTCTGGGAAGCTGTCGACGATAAGCCAAACTTGCCTTGTCGGTTCCTCTTCGACCCAATCGTCAATTGGGTCATATTTTGGCTCCTCATGAGCCCCAATTGTGCTTATTTGTTTGTACGCTTGTAATGCTTGATTGATAGTTACGCTTCTGGGAGAGCGGAGAACGGACGATTTTTTCAGGGTTTCAAGCATAGTAAAACGTACGATCCGTTTCGCTGCCTTTTCATCTAACTCGAGTCCTTCATTTTCCTGTTCCCACAGGCGCATCATTGCAGAATTGATTAAATCATTTTCATCTATCATTGCACTCCTGCGATACTGCACAAAACGTCGTGCAACGCGAGTAGCATACTCTTTGTACTCAAAGTAGTGCATTGGCTATCGTACCTCACGCATAGAAGTCATAAAGGGAGACAGGTTGGCCCTGCATTAACTTGTTATCTTCCATATGCACGAAATCCCCAACCTTTTGTAGTTCCTGGCTTTTGATTTGATGAATAATTTGTCGCATTAAATCTGCAACGGATACAGTACTTGGTCCGGAGCCAAAGTTTATGGAGTACATATGCTTCACTCCAATCAGGCGTTTCCACTACAAGAAATTCGATTTTGCTGTAATCTTTCTTGAATAATTCCATTCGTTAATTTGACTGCATTTTCGATCAAAACGTGATTCAATTGTAGCTTTTCTTGAAGACTCTGAAGCCTGTCCCTGTGCTGCTTGAGCGCCTCTTTGTTATTGGAACAATACTGTTGGATTTTCCTCATGCAAGTATCTTGTAAAGCTGCCAACTCAGAAACTTTTGTGGCCTGGTTATGAATAAGTGCTTCGTGCATCTCGGCTAAAAGTCGTTCCATTTCGTTAAGTAGATCATTCATCTAAAACACCGCTTTTCAAAATATATTCGGCGAGTTTTTCTAAATCTATTTTATATTCTCCATTTTTTATCTGTTGCTTGAGTGCTTCTAGTTTTTCTTTATGTTGATTGTCTTCTTTAGAGAAACCTTTAGGAAACTCGATAACTTTCCCCACGCGAACTCCCCCTAAGGCGATACTACCATGAGACAGTATTCGACATAATATGTCCTAAGCCTCCTATTTTTTCTTCTTTCCAAATTAAAAAATTTCCAACCATTGGACATATTTATATTCCAACTACCCTTTATCTGCAATACATTGATAATAAATTAACAGAATACCTCTCTTAAGGTAGCAATAACCCAAATTATCAATAGTCATAGTTTTTGAAATAAAATTTCGAAGAATATTCGAAAGATGGGAATGCAAAAAATTTTCATGTTTCTCTATGTAGCTATTTTGCCCGATGGTAGCATTGCTGCACCTTTATCCAAATATTCGTATGGGGATTGCTATAGAAACAAAAAGGGCTAGTTCTGAGCGAGATTTTATCCACGTGATTGTTCACAGATGCGGTATTCCTAAAGAATTTAACTCCAAAATTAAGGAAATCCTTTCTATACAACTAAAAGGAGTCACAGGCCCCGGAGTAATGATTTACTAACCTTATGATCCGAGGGAGCGTCGTGCCGGCGTTGCTATTGGGAACGTATATTCATGCAAAATCGGGGGGCACGGATTCTTCAATCCTCACCCCGTTCGTTTAATAATCAAAACGCATGTGTCACATCTAGTCTGTCACATTCGAATCGAATTGATGAAGCTCTTGGCGGGTATGCACGCTGGATGCCAAAATGAAAACATTCAGTCTATCCTGAAGAGGTCCTCTGGACTCCCATGCTTGAACCCGGATACTTTTGGGAGGCTAAGTGCCTTTGTCAAGCGTCGTGTAGGCTGAGATGTCAACAAACCTGGCCAAGGGAGCCGAGCTGATGCTGGATTTCGGGGATTTCATCAGCAAAGCAGATAATCTGGTCTAGATACATGCAGTAACACCTCCGTAATTCTGGTTTGTTCTTGAACCGTCGATGCAACGAAAAATTTCCTCCTGTCTACCTGAACACGCACTCTCTCAACTAGCATGTCAAGTTCATCGCTACTCCCTAAAACGTATGTACTGTGCTTCTAAGAGGCATCCTTCTGTTAGTGCCTTGCATTAACTGTGTGCGCACAAACCACAGAACTGAGGGACGATTCAAGTGCTTATGTGTTGCTCATAACAATCAACGCTATTTTCCTCTGCCTCTACTGCACGTATAGATCCTCATGATTGTTTCTCCTCCTTGTGCCCCCAATAGTCCTGATAGATGAGACCTTGCAAATCCAATCGTTTTCCCCATCCTACCCTCTCAAGCAGCGGGATTTCTGGAAAATACGACGTGTAGCCCATGGAGAGCAACGCCACCGGATCAACATGCTCGGGAATCTGAAGAATTCGACGAATATCAGATTTTTGGTAAATGCTGACCCAGCCTACACCAATTCCTTCAACCCTTGCAGCCAACCAAAGGTTTTCGATCGCACATGCAGTCGACATCAAGTCAGTTTCAGGAATCGTATTTCTTCCTAAAACATGTGGACCGCCGCGACTCGGGTCATTCGTAACACAAATCGTAAGGGGAGCCTGTAACAGACCTTCGACCTTTAAACGCAAATAGTAGTCTTGCTTAAGATCTTGGTAATTTTCCGATGCTCGTATGCGCTCCCTCTCCACTACTTTCTGGATTTCTTGCAGGCGTCCTTTGTCTCGAATCAAAATGAAATTCCATGGTTGCATGTATCCGACGGACGGACCGTGGTGTGCGGCAGCAAGGATCCGTGCGAGAACCTCAGCCTCAATCTCATTCGGTAAGAATGACCTGATATCACGGCGTGCAAGAATGGCTTTGTATAGTGCGTTTTGCTCCGCTGTGCTGAAATCTTTAACGGTCGGACCTTTAGATGGTTTTTTTACAGGAACGCTAGGAGTACCTGTAACACAATGAGATTCAGCAGTCTTATCAGTTCGATGCGGGTTCGACACTCTCGCATCTTCGAACGTCGCGGTTTCTGCCGTGACATGGCAAACATTCCGGATGACAGGCAGCACAGACAACGCACCAGAACCTTCACCAAGGTGCATTCCCCATTTCACCAATGGCTGCAAACCTAGGGAAGCTAGTGCGAAAGCGTGTGCCGGTTCAGAAGACTGGTGAGATGCAATCAGGTAGTCTTTCACGAAGGGATTCAATCGACTGGCGAAAAGCGCCGCGGCCGTTGTAATCACGCCGTCCAGGATTACCGGGATCCGGTGATAAGCACAAGCAAGATAGGCTCCCGCGATCGCACCAATTTCAAACCCACCAAATTTCGCAAATACATCCCACGGATCCTCGGTATTTGGGGAATGGCGCTTTATAGAAGCCTGGATGAGTTCACTTTTTAGCCGTTTCTTCTCTATTGATATACCAGTGCCGTCACCGACTAAAGCGTCCGGAGACAGGTTTAGAAAAACGGAGAGTAGAGCTGTACTTGAGGTGGTGTTACCTATTCCCATCTCTCCGATAATAAACAGGTCTGTTCCCTCACTAACGAATTTCTCAATGGTCTCTATCCCGATTTCTACAGACATGCGTGCCTGATCTACCGTCATTGCAGGTTCGACAGTAAAGTTTTTCGTACCCATGCCTATTTTTTTGACAAGTACATCTGGATGACGCACGCGAGACCGGATTCCCACATCTACCACTCGCAGTGGTACATTTTGCGCTCGAGCAAGTACACTACTGACTGCACTGCCCATACACATGTTGACAACCATTTGCTCAGTGACTTCACTTTCGTACGCAGACACACTTTCCGTGCTGACGCCGTGATCAGCGGCAAAGATCACTGTCTGGGGTGATCGGAACGTGGGAATAACCCGCTCCGTTATCGAAGAAAGCCGAAGAACAACGTCCTCCAACTCTCCTAAGCTCCTAATAGGTTTTGTTAGATTGTCAAGACGATAGCGAGCTTTTTCCATGACCTCGGAGTTTCGTGACGTAATGCCCCCGAGGACACGGTTCAACGTGGATGTCAAATCAGGTTCCTCCAATTCAAGATGACATGAAAAAAGCTATCTCTATCAGAAAATAGCTGTCACACACTCGATTTTAACGAATGACACCAACTTATCGTACATAGGTCCTGGTTGAATAAGAAAGGTGAAACTCCAGGCTTGGGTTCATTGTCCACGGTTCACCTTTCCAAACGTAAACTCCCAGTAGCATCGAACCAAACTCACCCTTACAGTTGTGGAACCGCACTAGACTTTCACGGGTTTTCCTATGTTCACTTCTCAAGTGAACACCTTTACTATCTTTAAAGTTTTCTCTTAGTACGCCACCATCGTAATCCCAACAGATGCCACTGTCTAGCGGCTATTATGATCGATGGTTATCAGCAGTTGCAAGAAGAAGTGCTTCAGTTACGCAAAGTTTATATTTTTGCCGAGTCCGTCTGATGAAATGAATATGGTAACAGATCTGGGAAGGACGACACAATCGTAATGTCGAATTATTTGGGGTAGAGACATTCCATTGGACGGTGAACAAATGGCAAAGTTTAAGCCCTATTTG
>JAKADF010000405.1 GCA_021820805.1 Bacillota bacterium | reverse complement strand
GTTTTGCCATCTGAAGCCCCATATTCGCCATTTCTAAAGCATCTGCATAGTTCTTTTCAATCAAATATAGGTGACTGTAATTGGAATACGCATTGCTCACCATGTTATATACTTGCAACTTTGTGCAATGGAAAATCCTATGATCAAGAACAAACTTGGCTTTGCAATAATATTTGCTGTATTCGTGTAGCAAAAACAAGTTATTGTATCGCTTCAAATGGTCAATTTCATCTCCGTGCATTGTGCAGATTTCATCGTACGCATTAATACAACGAAACGCCTCTTCAATATCACCAATACAGTAGTAAGATGCCGCGCTGTTCAAATATGCCACCAGAATAGACTTATAATCGTTTAACTCTTCTCCACGCTTCAGGAGCTTATAGTAAGCCTCGATAGTTTCCTTATACTTTCCTTCTGCTCTAAGCCGAGTTACCTCTTCCTGCAGTGTCGTGAGGTTGATTTCTTTCAATGTGTCTTACACCCCGCAAATTTCACATTAATGAAAAGCCTATTCAAACTGGAAATACTTCAAGCACTTCCCGTCATTAACTTTCACTGCCACCTTATGTCTGCCTCTAACCTAACGATTCACTTATCAGAGTCAATTGCGTCCGAACTCATTCCTGTACCCACGTTTTGCCCTTTCACGCTGAACATCCCTTTTGCTCACAGTCAGATATCCTACAAAGATAACAATAAGTATCGTCAGCACTCCCGCAACAATCCCATCACCATATCCCAATCCAGTAATACTCTTTGGCTTCCCAAACCAGTCTGCAAAGGAAGCTCCCAGTGGTCGGGTCATGACGTAGGAGAACCAAAATGCAAAAATAGGATTGAGACGGAACAGGGCGTAGCCGAACCCTGGGAGCAGGAACAATACAACAAACAGTATCCCCGATGCCAAGTAGCCGAGATGTAACGTCATTGCGGTCATGTCGCGATGCGGTTCCCATCGCGAAAGTTGCCAACACTGCCGCCCAGTAAAATATCTCACGCCTTTGAATATTGATACTGTGAATGGATAACGTACTCTCCACTTTATACCAGGTCGTGAACACCACGGTCAGTATGATGGCAAAAGCGATGGTTGAAGCATAATACGGTACACCCAACACAATATGCGTCACGTCTGCAACCATCGTCCCGAAAATCGCAACCATCACAACGAGAAGCCAGTAAATCCAGGCTATGTATTTTCGAACTGTGAACTGTAAGATCAGGGCGATCACAAAACCAATGAAACCAAGAATGACCGCAACATACGGATTGATGTGGTAGACGAGATAGTCTGATGTTGATTCACCCATGGCAGTTGTCAGGAGTTTCACGATCCAGAAGTAAATCGTGATTTCTGGAACCTTCATTAAAAGGCGTTTCCCTCGGTGTAGTGTGGTGGAATAGGATTGATTCATTAATTCTTTCGTTCCCCTCTTGCAGATTCAGAAGCCTTTTCAAGGGTATCACATTCGACTACAGCCAAAGAGGGCAGTTATACGTTAAATATCGCACTACCTTAACCCTATCACACATTAGCAACAGTGAACTTCTTATCTACTCCCCCCTTTCGTCAATTTTCGGTTATCAAACCCGCACAGGAATCTATGATAAAGAGTGTTATGATAAAAATGGTAGAGTAAATGGCTCTTATTTCCAGGCAACTAAGGGAGGAAATACTGACATGAATAATCGAGAAGATTGGATCTTGAATAATGTAAAGATTATGTGCCATATTGGTTCAGGTTCACAAGTGTCTCAAAATATGGCGGTATTGGTGTTTCGTCTGGAACCATCATTTAAATACCCGCTCATTGAGGATGAGGATAGCGAGAACTTATACGTCCGCGATACAACTATCTATATTCTTCCCAAAAATATTCGGGAGAGGCTCAAAGAATTTGATAAAAAAGTGGTTCGTTCTTTCCAGTTAAGATGTCCATCATCTACCGAAAATGAAATACGCGGACAAAAATTCATCGAAGGAACTTTAACTAAACCAGAGGCTGACGAGTGGGCTAAAGAATTAAAAGTTTTAGAGTCGGAATACTTCCAACTCCGTGACGAAATCGTCTCAAAATATTTCTTTCTTGTTACAAAATTCGTTTCTGGATTTGTCGAGGCGTTTGTTGAACCCAGCGAAAGGGCAGAAGCGAGAGAAGCTTTTATGAGAGCCGCACATACCAAAGAAGCATACAGATTGAGTTTTGAAATCAGAATAGCAATTAGAGACTTAAAAGAAGCGAGCTTATTGCATTGAAACAATGGCTGGATCGGAGAGACGGAATTCTGACTTTCCGTTCCAGTTTGTTTTGCACTATCCGAGGAACCATTACAGGTACCGACGTATGATTTATGATTCTCAAAGCTCAAAGGTTCTCCTTTGGGCTTTCCTTTCGACTTTTATTCCATTTACTTACATTATTAAAATCGAAAATTGCAAATTTGATTTTTGCATTTTTCAAATCTTTTTACACCAAATAATGGAATGAAAAAGAATAACGGGCGATTGAACCGAAATAACGAACGATTTTTAGTTTACATTCCTGCCGCTGGTCAATTTCCACCTTCGTCTTCCATGGTATTCCATTTTAAATTTTGGAAATATACAGTACTTATTCTGTTTCTAACGATGTGATTTCCCGATAAATGGAGTTTAATGGTGATTTGCGACTGTTGCGTGGTCGCCCAAAGCGCATCTGAGCGCAACCAACACCATCTCATATCCCCTCAGAACCGCGCCGTTGCTGAACTTCTTCATACTCCTTTCTCGCTGTCCTACCCCTACACCCTTTTGTAATCTTTTCCCAATTCCGATTTTGAAATTTCAAATTAACCTCTTTTGCATTTTCTACTATGTTCCCATCAAATAATCCTCTGACATTTTTCCCCCTCCAATCCCGCATTTCACCGTCCTCAATTGCGAATTGTAATAATAATGTCTCGCAAGAAGCTTCCTTATCATGCCTTTTCTCCCGTTTTTAGTCTGGCAAGACTTTATTCTTGATATAAAAAAGTCCTGATATAAAAACAGGGAAAAGGGTTGAGGGATAAGGATTTCTCCATTTTGCCTCATGCCGTTTTCCCGCTTGAATCAGGTGTTTATTATGGCTGGAGCAGATGATTATTCGAGTTTGCTGGAGTTTATTATGGGGCTACATAGTAAGGAATGGGAAAAGTTAAAGGAACTAACAGGATGACTCTTATAATTACGATTCGCCCTGTTTTCGCCACATGAATTTGTACGGTATCGATAGGGTTCAGAAATGTATGCCAACAGTCGAAGAGATATTGGGAATATGAAATATATTAACAAATGCTGTATTGTACAGCCACACATAAGCTATGTCATTGGAAAAGCTTGTCACGAATAACTATTATATCGGATTCGACATTTTGAAGTTGTTTTTCTATATTTTCAAGTCGTTTTTCCATCCGTTCTTGTCTCGCGTTTAGAAGCTCAAGCTGATGCAAAATGGATTTTAGAAGTTCTTGTGTTTTGTCCACATTCACCACTCCTTTACACATTGTACCATGACTCAAAATAGGGTCGAACCTACTGTACTTCCGCACAAAATCCAATAACGCAAGACCGAGCCTATCCTGATTCCGATACTGAGGGTAGTCTCGGTCACACACCCCGTCAAAATACTGCAAAACTCCATCGCAGGTTTTAAGCAACCTCGCTACGACCGACCCATGCTGGCTCAAGTCACAAAAATCGACCCCTATAACTGGGATTGTCCTGTTAGCCAGGGAACCGCATACAGGCACTTTTTATTACAATTTTACGTTTTCCTCCATATGCTTTAGTGATGCGGCGAAATTCCATGCCCAATATCTATATCGCTTCGCTCTCACACCAGCCCCCAGTAATTGTTCATAGCGT
>JAKADF010000404.1 GCA_021820805.1 Bacillota bacterium | reverse complement strand
GAACGGAAGTAGCCTGGTATCAAATTATTCCAGGGAAAACTAGCCCCGTGCAACAGGGACGCGTTCTCTCGAATGCATTCTCCTATTACTATCCTTCCATAGCAGTAAATCAGTTTCGCGACATCCTTATTGGTTTTAGTGGATCCTCGCCTAATCAATACGCCAGTGCCTATTTTACAGGCCGCCGCACAACAGACCCTGCTGGTACAGTTCGCCCAGTTTCCCTGTTAAAAGCAGGTTCTTCCTCGTACCTTCTTGGTCGATGGGGAGACTTCAGTGCAACCGTCGTAGATACCAACGGAACCTCTTTCTGGACTGTCCAGGAATTTGCTGGACCACAAGGGACTTGGGGAACATGGTGGGGGAAAATTCAATTTGCCGTAACTGCCCGGCCATTGATGAAACGACACATCGTACAAAACAGGTCAAAACCGTGGCGCAACCAGAAATTGCCGTTCGGACGTGTAAGGGGCACTCAAACGATTCAAAAAAAATGAGAAATGACTTTTCGAAAATCTTGGAAAGCCACTACACATTACAGTACCAAAACAAGAAGGATATAGATTGACCATTTAGTATGAGCCCTAATCTGGTCTTGCCAGTTCGAACTCAGGGCGGATTAGTTTCGAAATGACGAACCATTCAATCCGCCCCATCTTTCATCACAAGAATTTTTAACCTGTCCACCATCTAAAAGTCTTGTACAAATCGATGTACAAGACTGTACATTTTGTACAACAAGAACTTCCCCACTGCCCCGCTCTAATTAAGAATCTTCCAAGCGATTAACGGATTAACAGAAATAGAACATAAAGATTTAGCTTGCTTTCTCCTTTCTCATCTCATTTTGGAAAATTTGGAGCTAAAAAAGTGTCTTCCAAAAAAACCATGTTACTTAATCCCGTTAAAGAGTTACTATAGGATAATGTCAGTGAGAAATTCTACTTTAAACTTACAAATCTAAAAATATAAGGAGGAACAATCGGTTGAAAAAATAGCAGGTCATATTGCAGTTGCAACAATCGCCAGTATGCTCTCAGGCACTGCAGCATTCGCAACAGGTACATATGTCCAAGCTCAAAGAAGTTCATCCGTAATCGAGTTAAATGGAAAAACGGTTGCAAATCCTCCAAAGCTAGTATATGGCGGAACAACTTATGTACAACTTTATTCTATTCAAAACGGCTTACAGTCCGTATTCGAAACACGTCCAACATGGGATGGAAATCATTTTAATATCCTAGAACCTACTCCAATTGGAAGTAACGATTCAGTACAGGTAGCCTTTACAAGAGCGGGAGATCATCCAGAACTGGTACTGGAATCAGCAATCAATAACGCACACTCTACGCTCGACATCGCAATCTATTCCATTACGAAGCAAGATATCGTCGATTCCATCATTACTGCCAAGAAACGTGGAGTAAATGTCCGTGTTATTACCGATAAAACAGAAGCGGGAAACTCGTATCAAAAAGTTGCACTAACAGATCTTGCGAACGCAGGAATCCCCATCAAAGAGAATTCCCACTCAGGACTCATGCACATGAAAGTTTCTATTATTGATGATAAAGAGGTCGCAACCGGATCGTACAATTACTCAGAATCAGCAAGTACGGTAAATGATGAAAACTTAGTTATACTCGATAACCCACAAATCGCTTCCCAATATGAAACAGAATTTAATCAGATGTGGAACAATACAAGTGAATATAGAGATTACACATAAACATCATTAATATCGGTTGCAAGATAATCTCAGAACGCCTATCAAGGCGCTCTTTTTATTTATGGAAAATTATTTATACAATTAACAAAAGTGACATTTTAACTTATACATATTAAACCGTGCCAATTGCTGTTTTAAAATTTTACAATACTCCCACTATCCACTCCTCGCTCATTTCTCCCTAAAATGCAAAAAAACCGCGATATACGAGACTTTAATCAATGGACTATTGAAATCAACCTCTGTAGCCTTATACATCACAACAAACCTTGTTCTTCTAGTATGTCGCATATTATTGAATACTGACGAGAAAATACGCTTTGACACCAGGTGGAGCGGACAACTGAGGGGAGTGTTTCAAATTATAAACAGGTTAGGATTAACCTTTTCACAAATCAAATTTCTGCATTTTCTTATAAAAAGTACTTCTTGGAATACCTGATAATTTAGCAGCCAATGTAACATTTCCTTTAGCCTTTCGTAAAAAATCAATTATTAATTCCCTCTGAATATTTTCCCGCAATGTAAGCAAAGGGGCCATGGATTGCTGCGTTAATGGTCTACTTTTTTCCCGTTCCACAAAATCTCGGGATGTTTTCTGCAGTTCCATACCAAACATGTCGAGCCAATTCAATAATTGATATTTACCGACCGTTTCATTTCGTGACAAGATTTGCAACCGCTCAAGTATATTCAACAATTCGCGTATATTTCCAGGCCAATGATACCCCATTAATTTTTCCAAAAAATCATCCGAGATTTCCACATTCCAATTATTTTTCTTACAAAAATATCTTACAAAATATGGAATATCATCTTTCCTCTCACGCAATGGAGGAACATATATTGGAAACACATTGAGTCTGTAGTACAAATCTTCCCGAAACTTGCCCTCCTGAATCAATTGCGTAAGATTTCGATGAGTAGCAGTAATAACTCGTATATCAAGAGGAATCTCTTTATTTCCTCCAATTGGTGTCACTTTATGTTCTTGCAAAACTCGTAAAATCACTACTTGCATAGTGTGAGGAATCTCACCAATTTCGTCAAGAAACAGTGTTCCATGATTAGCCTGTTCAAATTTCCCTTTATATCCTTGGCGTTTTGCCCCTGTAAATGCCCCTTCCACATAGCCAAACAGTTCACTTTCCATCAGCTCTTTTGGAATTGCCCCACAGTTTACAGCAACGAATGGGCCGTTTTTTCGCGGACTATTTTCATGAATCGTATGAGCAATCACTTCCTTTCCTGTTCCCGTTTCCCCAATAATGTAAACGCTTGCATCGGAAGGCGCAACACACTTTATGCCTTCCAACGTTCGCAAAAATGATTGGCTCGTGCCAGCTACCCCTTTAAAATGAAACGGCCGAGATTGTTCATTCACAAAATAATACGGTTCTGAACAACTTCTTGTCTGTTGCGACAAATACTTGCACATCCCGACTATTTGGCCATGATTTTTGGAGTAGATAGGAACTTCCTTCAAGATATGAAATCCGTATTCGTATAGATCCCTTACCTGCATGCCAACACAATTAGGAATACCTTTACGCATCAATTTACTCGCAGATACAATCGTTTGTTTATAATTGCAAATGACCAAAGACTGATTACTTTCTATGAGTTCAAATGAATTCTGAATCAATTCCATTTCATCTTTGTGCATCCGGATACTTAATTCACGTTCAATTGTATATGCAACAAAGGTAACTATCCCAAGCATATGAGGTTGCGCACCTTCGATAGGGCAAGAAACGTCGATAATACCAATTACTTTACCGTCATCATTGCGAATGGGAGCAGCTGCACAACTCCAAGGATGAGAACCAACCGAGAAATGTTCTGTACCTGTTATCACGACTGCTTCCTCTACTTGCAATGCTGTCCCGATTGCATTTGTTCCAACTTCCCTTTCTGTCCAACACACACCTTCAACAAAATTGATGATTTTTGCTCTTTCCAGAGTCTCTTTCTTACCCTCCACAGCCAAGACGTACCCTTCTGGATCAACCAATAAGGCAAGCATCCCGGAAGAATGTACGAGATCTCTCATTTTAGCTAAATGGGGAATAGCAATATCAAGAAACAAGGAATTTCTGTCTCTTTGGAATTTTAGCGAATCACCAAGCAAAACATTCTTTCCTTTTACTAAGTACGGATT
>JAKADF010000403.1 GCA_021820805.1 Bacillota bacterium | reverse complement strand
TACCAGAAACACTTTAGACCTAAATGCAGTCCCCGTGGTGAAGCACTTGTCTCATTTACCGATAATTGTCGATCCAAGCCATGGAGTCGGCAAATGGAGGTATGTGGTCCCAATGGCCCGCGCTGGGATTGCAGCAGGTGCTGATGGCTTGATTGTCGAGGTACATCCAAATCCACTAGAGGCATTTTCTGATGGACCACAATCGCTCACCCTTGAAAAATTTGATGTAATGGTTCGGCAGATTCAAGGGTTGGCACGAGCATTACGTGACGTAACAGCAGATGACTTCGCGACTCTTGTTTGAGGAGAATGAAAGTTGAAGCGGATCCTTATTATTGGGTGTGGATTGCTCGGTACCTCCATTGCACTGGCTCTTGTCGGCCGAAAAACAAAGTATGTACTTTATGGAGCTGATATTCGACCAGATTATGCGGCACTTGCAATGAAAACAAATGCATTTCGGCAAGTATACGACGCACGGAAGCTTCCAGATACACACTTTGATGTCGTGATATTAGCCGTACCGGTACGTGCCGCCTGCAATTATATTCCGCAAGCACTCGAATTAGGATCCGTTGTTTTTGATATTTGCAGTGTAAAGACTTCTATCTGTGATGCAGCTAGGTCTTCTCCCCATTGGGAAAGATTTGCTCCAACGCATCCGATGGCTGGGAGCGCAGTCGAAGGGCCTGCGGGCGCTGATGAGAAGTTATTCCAGGGGCGTCCGTGGCTCTATATAAAGGATTGGCCTGCCGTGGAACAGATTATGCCCATTATAATGGATACTGGAGCCATACCTATCGGTATTGAATCTAAAGAAGCCCATGACGAAACAATGGCCATCGTCAGTCACAGTATTCACCTAATTTCTTTAGCTGCAATGACAGCATACGGCAGAAGAGTAAAAGATTCGAACTTATTGATTGACGCATTATCTGGTCCAGCTTTTCAAGATATTACACGGCTGGCGGCGTCTCCGACCGGATTCTGGCTGGAGACGCTAATGGATAATCGTGGTGCGGTGCTTGCGCAATTGGACAAGGTATCAGCTGTTTTGGACGATTTCAAATCTGCCCTTGTGTCAAAAGATGAAGCCCGTCTAGCTCATCTTCTCCAAGAAGCGCGTGACTTCCATCATGAATGGCGGGGAGGACGGGATTCATGGCATCTTCGATAGAAGACAGCTTGGAAAAAGATGTTCAGTCATTTCACATGAGTCATGGTTTAAAAGGTGCAATTTCAGTACCAGGCGACAAATCAATAACGCACCGGGCAATTTTATTTGGTTTGTTAGCTCATGGTGAAACAACAATTGACGGTTGGTTGAACGCGGCTGATTGCAGATCGTCGCTCCATGTAGCGTCACTGCTCGGCGCAAGTGCGCATGTTACCCCAGATAGAATTACCATAGAGGGTACTGGTGGAAAGTTAGCTGAACCTTTCGACATACTTGACTGTGGAAACTCTGGGACAACAATGCGCATTTTTTCAGGTGTTATCGCCCCCTTGGTTCCATTTGCATGTGTTACCGGGGACGCGTCGCTTCGCAAGCGGCCAATGGATAGAATCATCCTGCCACTTCGCGAGATGGGTGCGAATATTGAAGCAAGAGGAGGCAGATATGCTCCATTTGCAGTTCGCAAAAGCACTCTTTCTGGAATAGAATACAAGCTTCCCGTTGCTAGCGCTCAAGTAAAATCCGCTATTCTTATGGCGGGCTGTTTTGCTTCGAACAAAAAGACAACAGTCATCGAACCTGTTGCAACTAGGGATCATACAGAGAATATGCTTGGTGCATTCGGCGTAAACGTAACAAAATCTCCTTACTCGGGCGAAAGTCTCACTGGCTCCGAACGTTTGGGAAGAGGACGCGTAATAGAAATCGAGCCGGGCCAATCACTTGTCGGTACACACGTCATCGTTCCTGGTGATATTTCATCGGCGGCATTTTTCATTTGTGCCGCAGCCATTATTCCTGATTCAGATATTCTAATTGAAAACATTGGCCTTAACCCTGAACGGATTGGCCTTCTAAATGTGTTGGAACGCATGGGGGCTCATATTCAGGTTATTCGAGATGAAATTGTGGCTGGTGAGCGGCTTGGTGACATTCGTGTTAAAAGCAGTACACTAACCGGAACAGAAATCGAACCATCAGAAGTTCCAAGTCTCATAGATGAATTGCCAATTCTCGCGGTTACCGCCTGTATGGCAAGGGGTGATACCACAATACGTGGCGCCAAAGAACTGAGGTTTAAGGAAACTGACCGAATCCATGCAATGGCAAAAGGTCTTCTTGCCATTGGCGCACACGTCACAGAACTCGACGATGGACTAATCATCCACGGAACAGGCTCTTTAGACGGTGGAACGGTTGACAGTTTTCACGACCACCGTATTGCGATGAGTTTCGCCATCGCAGGACTTGTTTCTAATTCACCTATTAATATCCAAAACTGGTCATGTGTTCAAATCTCATTTCCAACATTTATTGAGGTATTAGAGAAACTACAGTAATAAATAATTTCAAATTCACTTTATAGCGTAAACGTACAAGCAGCCGATACTATCGTATTTGCCGATGGCCTCGGCTGTTTGAAGTGTTTTAGAATTGTGAGTGTTTATCTATATATTTCTGAAGATTCGGTATTGACAGCGCTTCCATAACAAGATATGCTGTGTTCGAAGGGTGTTATGTTCTGATTTCTCTCCACTCCTAGCAAATCTTTTTGGGCCCCATTTTGTGGGGTTCTTTTTTTTTCGTCCGCTATCTGAAGGCCGGAATGGTAAATCTATTGGCAAACTAGTATACGATAATCCACAATTCGCCATACTGTATACGGATTGGTTCGTTTTCAAAATGGGGGAAATGGGTATTGAACAGCTCTGAAGGGTTTCTTTATGCAAAAAACGTGGACACACTTATCGTTGAATGCGAGCACCCAAATTATGGCCTATCCCAGCCGATTTTAGTCTCAATTGCAGAGCTTGTACAATCCTTTGACGTTTATCACGTGTACAAGATTCGTAATACATCTCTTTGGCAAGCAGCAGCACAAGGTTTAACGCCTCGCTTCGTGCTTGATTTTCTGAGGGATTCTGCAAAATCACCAATCCCATTCAAAATGCAGCAACATATTGCAGAAGGAATGACAAGGTGGGGGCAACTTGTCCTCGAACCGAACAGCAAAGAGACTAGTGGGGCTGACACTGCAATCGATACGATTCGCTTAGTCGGTCCAAAAACCACACTAACTGAATTGCGTACCGATAAAACTCTGAGAAGCTTAGCGGTAAAAGCTAGTTCCAATTTTTTTATTTTTACGTTATCTCACCGTGCTGAACTAAAACGGCGGTTAGCAAAAATGGGGTATCCAGTACTTGACAAGCTTGGCTATGTGTCAGCTAAAGCGTGTGATATTTCCCTGAGTGAAAATGTAACTCTGCGTCCGTATCAAGATGAAGCTATATCAAGCTTTTTTAAGCAGGGACGAGATGCAAGCGGTGTTATTGTACTTCCGTGCGGCTCTGGGAAAACGGTCGTTGGAATAGCTATTATTACGCAAATTCAAATGCACACTCTGATTGTTGTTCCAAACGATATTACAGCTAAACAGTGGCAAACGGAAATTTTGAAGAAGACGACTGCAGTTGAAGGGCAGGTAAGCCTCTATAAGGATGCATCTTCCATTGCACCGATAACAATTGTCACATATCAAAAGGTTACTGCCAAAACACGAAGCGGTGAATTTCGTCATTTGAACGCGTTGATTCGACATGTTTGGGGACTTGTTATTTACGACGAGGTACACATCTTGCCGGCCCCTTTGTTTAGGTTGGCAGCCGAACTTCAAAGCGCAAGAAGGTTAGGTTCAACCTCGACGCTTGTACGAGAAGATGGGGA
>JAKADF010000012.1 GCA_021820805.1 Bacillota bacterium | reverse complement strand
ACATAAACGCCAAGCGGTAAGAGTGCCTCATGTGGGCGCCCTGGTAGAAAAAACATCCCGTAAATTCCAGGCATGCATAAAAATAAACATATAATAACGGCGGATTTCCAAGTTGTTCGATTTCCGATAACAACTGGCCTTTTGTAAAGGATCGAAATGAGTATCCAAAATAAAACTAAAACTAAGGCGAAAGTCAAACACGTCTCAAGTGAAGTGTAAAATTCAAATGCCGCAAGAAGACCGAGTAAAGCCCCGCTTCTCCAAGTTAAAACAGGACTTTTGTACTGTTTGATTAGAATTAGAATCATCCCGAGGATAGGTGCCGTAACCCATAGGTGAAGGTGAAAAAGCATTTGTGATGACTCATACGGCATCATGCCCATGAGCAGCCCGCCCACAATTGCAGGAAGAGGCTTTGCACCAAGCTCTTGAAAAATACTTTTGCCTAAGAGACAAGTAAGAACAAAATTTAACAGCCATAAGTAGTTATATAATGCACTGGGACTAATAAACAAAAGAGTCCAGCCAAATAATGCGGATTCAGCCAGAATTGAAGTATTCCACATCATATTTTGGCCGATTGGCGCATTAATCTGATGGGTGTAGAACACATTTTGGCCATGAAAAAGTGCATGCCAAAACCATCCTAAATACCACATAAACTGCTCTGTGTCGCCATAACCACCAAGTACCCATGTTTCTGGATGGAAAAAGACACGCCCCATGATTAGAATGCCAATTGCCGTAAAAAGAAAAAATATTAGTAGTTGTTTTCTCATATTTCATCCTAGTATAACCATATCAATAGACTTAAAATAATACACTACTACAAGCAAGACATCAATTGGCAATCATTATGCATCTATATTCGGTCCTTGATTTGAAGACTTGATATTGAAATTTGGATTATATTGTACCTTACTGCTAAAGGCTATATAGAAAAGAAGAACCACAAGTGCAATAGCTGCAATGATGCTTATAATCGGAATTGCAAGTCCTACAAAAAGGAGAAGCCACCAAAGACTGATACTAAAAGCCTTAAGTAAACGCACTGCAATGATGATACCAACAATGAGGGGTGCAATATCAAAAATCATACCGATAATCATTAGAGCAGGACTTCGTGTTATAAACGCTAAACCAGCAATAATACTCGGTGCCAATACCCACCAAATGTGAACTCGCCTTATCTTTGCAGTGTCAAAAAGAGGCCATAAAATCCCAATTGGCACCCAAGCTAACCAAGGATTGTTTACGCCCGCCTTTTTGAATATCTTGTAATACACAAGTCCCTCAATTACATACGCAATGATTACTGCAAAAAAAACAATTACAACAGAACCGAGTATTATACCTGCAATTGCTCCTGAACCTACCAATAAAATCACGCCCCTCTAGCTGCTAAGGTTAGTTTTAAACCGTTTTACTCAGTGTATAAATTTATATTATGTAAAGCGGCTTGGATACTGACCTTCAAACCAGAAATTGACTCTCACCATGTGCATAACCGAATAAACATTGACATAACAGCGGGAAGGTTATAACCTCTAGTTATATGCATAATAACTATTCATCATATTAATATAATTCGCTTGGGAGTGAAGCACTATGGAGCCTACCGTCAAAACACAATCTGTACATATGAACTTACGAAAATCTATTGCCCCAATCGCTGCCTTTATTTTGATTGCAATTTTGAGCATAACTTATGCAAAATGGTATCCCTACTTTTTTAAGGTCATCCATGTCTCATCAACCCATTCACTTGGCTCATCTATCGTCACAGGTAAATCTGCCAGTGCTCCGACTGTTGGCTGGCATGCAGCAATCAGCTACACTGTGGCTTACGTTAAATCCATATGGGTCGCCCTAATTGCAGGGTTGTTAATTGGATCAGGCGTACAAACTTTACTACCCAGCCAGTGGCTTTTCCGCGTACTTGGCAAAACTGGCTGGAAAAGCTCAACACTTGCTGTTGCAGCAGGCGTTCCATCCATGATGTGTACGTGCTGCAGTGCCCCGATTGCGGTAAGCCTCAAAAAACGAAATGTTTCAACCGGAGCTGTAATTGCATACTGGCTTGCAAATCCAATTTTGAACCCTGCAACGATTATTTTTATGGGATTTGTACTTGGCTGGAACTGGGCTGTGCTAAGAATCGTTATGGGTGTCATACTTGTTACAGGCGCGATCACGATTATCAACCATTTTGGCAGTGAAAAAGTGAATCAAGACAAACTTGAGGAACTCGTAATGGATACACCTGCAGACACCTCGCCAATCTACATTCGATTTTTCAGGGCACTTTGGAAAATGGCCATTTCCCTCATTCCCGAATATATCATCATCGTTTTCTTGCTTGGCGCGATTCGAGCATGGTTCTTCCCTGCGATGAATCCGGCGATTGGGCACAGCATCTGGCTTATGTTCATTCTTGCTGTTACTGGAACACTGTTTGTAATACCAACAGCTGGTGAAATCCCAATCGTTCAGGCATTATTAAGTTATGGACTTGGCACTGCATCTGCTGGTACGCTGCTTATGACTCTTCCTGCAATAAGTTTACCTTCACTTGCGATGGTTGGTCAGGCTGTTCCTCGCAAAGATTTGGTCAAGATTGCGATATTTGTCGTACTTGTTGGACTCGTTTCCGGGCTTATTGCCTCGTTTTTCTTATAACAATTTGAAACATGCGTATTCGGTACAAATGGAGGCAAACTTGTCTCGTGGATATCAAGTGTATAGAAACCTTTGTCAAGTTATCGCAACTAGGGAGCTTCTCTCAGACAGCTGATCTCCTGCAGATTAGCCAACCTGCTGTGAGCAAACAAATTCAGCGACTAGAATCTGATCTCGGTGTGTCCTTGTTTTACCGGGGCGGCACCGGAGCTCGGTTAACTCCTGCCGGTAGGAAAGTATATGAGTACAGTGTGGAAATCCTGGAGAAGTGTGAATCGTTAAAATACTATTGCAGTGAATTATCTGGAAAGGCAAAAGATACACTGCGAATTGGCGCAAGTACAGTTCCCGCTGCATATTTTCTGCCGCAAAAAGTTGCTTCATTTCATAACAACATTCAGAGTGCTGAACTCTCTGTCGTAGTAGGCGATTCTGACACGATTATCGAAAAGTTGAAAAATGATGAGATTGACATCGCATTTATAGGAAAGTCTGTTGAAAGAATGCCTGACTTCTGGTCCGAAAAAATCGGCTCCGATGACCTTGTCGTTATTGGTCCGCCAGAAGAGGACAAAAAGCTTAGTGCCGCTGAAATTGATTGGTTATCGACCCCGTTTATTTTACGGGAACCTGGTTCTGGCACCCGTTTTGCAACTGAGCAAATGCTTGCAGCTCGCGGCATCAGTCTCGAAAATATGAACTGCATTACAACTGCTAACGATACACAAGCGATTATAAACCTTGTGAAACTTAGCGTTGGTTTTGCAATTGTATCCAGTCTGACAGTACAGGAAGCAGAGCGTGCTGGGGAACTATCTATCGTAGCAAGATTACCAGAAAAGCGATATTTCTATGCAGCTTGTGCGCGTCGCAAGCTCACAAATGAGTCAATTCAAGCATTTCTGATGGCTTAAGGTAAAGAATAAACAGGGGCTGCCGAGTTCTCGACAGCCCCATAAAGTGTCATAATTATACAAACACTGGTTCTTTCAAGTCTTCCAGTTTCACCATCGAATGGTCTGCAACATCTTTATGCAAACTGTTTCCATGTGCATCCATCGTAACAATTGCTGGGAACCCATCAACTTCAAGGTGCCACATCGCTTCAGGCACACCGAACTCTTCAAGTAAATCTACACCTTTTACTTTTTTAACAGAACGAGCGTAGAATTGCGCTGCGCCGCCGATGGCATTCAAATATACAGCACCGCATTTTTGTAGCCCTGCGGATGTCTTGTCACCCATTCCGCCTTTGCCGATAACTGCACGAATGCCGAACTTCTCAATAATATCTGCCTGGTATGGTTCTTCACGATTACTTGTTGTTGGTCCAGCAGCACCAACTTCCCATGACCCATCGTCATGTTTAATCATGACTGGCCCGCAGTGATAAACAATACCGCCATTCAAATCGACTGGCGAATCATGGGTCATAAGGTACTTGTGCAGTGCATCGCGGCCTGTGTGCATGTCGCCTTTAATGATGACAACATCCCCAACTTTCAAACCGCGAATTTTTTCTTCTGAAATTGGTGCTTCGAGAACAACAGCATTGTCAACGGAAAACGCTTCTTCGGGGCGTTCCAACTTTTCTTCTTCATCACGGTACAACCAACGGCTGATTGCACCAGTTTGCGAGTCGAGCATTACACCAAGCCTGCGGAAGGCCCAACAATTATATGCAACGGAAACATAGAAGCTGGCGGGAATACGGTTCGTTACCCCAATCTTGCAGCCAAGAAGTGTTACTTTACCGCCAAAGCCCATAGTTCCAATATCCAAACGGTTGGCAGCATCCATAATGTAATCTTCAAGTTTAGCAAGTGTTTCATTCGAATTACGATCATCTGCCATACGGAACAACTGTTCCTTCGCTAATTCATACCCTGTCGTTCTGTCTCCGCCGATACCAACACCGATAAATCCAGAGCTGCATCCATATCCTTGTGCCTGATAGACAGCGTGCAAAATGCACTTGCGAATACCGTCCAAGTCACGCCCAGCGCGTCCAAGTCCAGGAAGTTCAGTTGGAAGTGCATACTGGATATTCTTATTTTCACAACCGCCGCCTTTAAGAATCAGACGAACATCAATCTCATCCTTTTCCCATTGGTGAAAATGAATCACCGGTGTACCAGTTCCCAAGTTATTGCCTGTGTTTTTGCCTGTAAGCGGATCGACTGAATTCGGGCGTAATTTACCAAGCTTTGTAGCTTCAGCTGTTGCTTCGCGAATTTCCTCTGCAAACTTAATTTGATTAAGTCCAACCGGGCATTTTACGATGAATGTCGGCATTCCGGTATCCTGACAAATCGGACGAATATCTTCTTCTGCAGATACGATATTGTCTACGATGGTGTTCAGCGCTAGAGCTGCACGTGAACCTACTTCTTCATTTATTTGCGCTTGTTTGATGGCTCTGCGCACATCTGGCGGCAAATTCGTTGAAGCTTCAATAATTAGCTCCAGAATGCTGTCTTTGATTTGACTCAAACCGGATTTCCCCTCTCCAATATTCATCTATGTTATAAAACACACCTATGTATTATATCATTCTAACTGCTTGTCTCAGCATAGTCGGAATTGTTCACTTCTGGATACTTGCAGAGGTACAACAATGCCACATGAAAAGGCGGAACATACGCCTATTACGAAGCATACGCTTTGCGTAAGCGAGGAGGTTTTGGACTATGGTCAATGTAAGCCTCGAATCGATACAAATAGGTTCTTTTTCTCAAAACAGCGGAGTTTTCTCTGGACAGAATATCCAGAATTCTTGGGATTCCCACACACCAACTATCGCTTCATTTGGAATCACGATGGGTGACTTTTGTACGGGTCATTGTGAGATCGCGGGTTTATGGAGCCAAAGCTACAGCGGTCAGGCAATATATGATTCAGATTCAAAAGGAAACGGATCCCAATATCAGATGAAATGAGTAAACGGAGGAGTCCCATATGTCGGCAAATGTTTCGATTGGATACATCCAAGTTGGATCCGCCTCAAACGCCGTCGGGATATTTAGTGGCCAAAACATGCAAAATAGTTGGGATTCCCATTCACCCCTTATGTCTGCAATGGGTGGCTTAGCTGGTTCTCACAGCATGAAAACATGCCAATATGTGATAATGTTGAGTCAAAGCGTATTAGGGCAAGCTACATTTGATAACGACTCAAAGCTCAACGGTACAAAGCTCTGGGTGGGCCCGTAAAAAAATCCCACCTTCTCCCCCTTCCCACGTACGCCTGAAGTGTGTTTAAATTTGTAGTGGAACCACATGAAAAGGAGTGTGGATGGGCATGTTTACAGTAACGGATAGTGCTGCAGCGTTCTTAAAAAACATTCTTGCCGATGAGCCCAGATGCAAGATTCGAATCCTGCTTACCGCTGGCTGAGGGGGTCCAAACATAAATTTGGCTCTGGATGAGTCAATTAACCCAATCGACGTAACGCCAGACGTTAACGGTATACCGTTTGTTTATCCGGAACATATGACTCCATATCTGGAAGGCGTCATCATTGACGCAGAAGACAGAGGAAATGGAACTGGCATTTTTGTTCGTACACCGGTTCCAAACGGGGCGTGCGGAGATTCAGACAGTTCATGTGATACAGGGTGCTGATTTAGCACCCTGTATCCTTGTTACTTTCTCGAGAATCTATGCTAGTGGTCTGTCATTTCGAGTCACATCCGACCACGTTTCCCGCTCAACAACAACTTTTGCTTGGCCATCTTTCACAAATACAACTGCAGGATTTGGGATGCGGTTATAATGGCTTGCCATACTGTAATTGTATGCGCCTGTTGCAAACACTGCTAGAATGTCATTCTCGTCTGGAGACGCGAGCGTCGCGTCCCAAATGACAACGTCTCCGCTTTCACAGCATTTTCCTGCAATCGACCATGTTTCAAATTCGTCTGATAATCCTTTATTCGCAATCATCGCCTCATACTTAGCACCATATAATGCAAGTCGAGGATTATCTGTCATTCCCCCGTCTACTGCTAAGTAATTGCGTACATTCGGAATTCTCTTCTGACTCCCAACACGATATAAAGTAGTACCAGCCGACCCAACGATACTCCGACCAGGTTCAATCCAAATAACAGGTAGCGGTAGGTCATACTTTGCAAATTCAGTTTTTGCAAAAGAAACAATTCCTTCAATTTGTGTTGATATCGGAGTAGGATCATCCTCCTCTGTATACCTGATTCCAAAACCGCCGCCTATATTAAATATGGACAGCGGTAAGCCTGCCTTTAAACCTTCGACGTATACTTTGGCCAACCGTTCAATTTCCATATAAAAACCTTTTTGTTCAAATATTTGTGAACCTATATGAGCATGAACGCCAATCATGCGCAGATTTTCGCAGCCAAGAATTTTGTGTAATACTTGATTTACTTGTCCGCTCTCATAATCGAATCCAAATTTGCTGTCTTGCTGACCTGTTGAAATAAATTCATGCGTATGAGCACTTACGCCAGGTGATACACGAATGAGGATATCAACGATTTTACCTTTATCTTTCGCAATGCGATTTAACAACGTTAACTCCCATTCGTTATCAACGATGATAACTCCGACATTCACTTCAACTGCGTATACCAGTTCTTCTTCCGTCTTGTTGTTTCCATGAAAGTGAATGCTTTGCGGCGGGACTTTTGCTAGGAGTGCGGTATGGAGTTCTCCGCCAGAGACAACGTCAATTGCACAACCTTCTTGAAATGCAAGTTGACACATTGCTATTGTACAAAATGCTTTGCTTGCATATGTGATTTCATAGTTTGCTCCAGTGCCCCGGAACGCTTGGTGAAAGGATGCTATCGTCGAACGCAGCAACGCTTCATCATACACAAAAAGCGGAGTACCATACGTCCTCGCTAATTCGACCGAATCACAATCCCCAATAAACAGGTGCCCATTTTCACCAATTTTAATCCCATCTCCTAAAAGTTGGGGCAACGTTTCATTTACAGCTTCAATCGTTTTTGAGGACATGATTCGTTCACCTTTCGCAAATTCTTTACCGAATAAAATGAAAGCTTAGTTAGGTTTATTTAATGCTTTACTATAGCACAGTAATTCCTGCTCGCATAGGGCAATGTCCCTCAATTGTGCAATTCACAAAAAAATCCAGTTGGCCATTGTACGTCCATCTGGATACAAATTTAATTTTATCGATTAAGCCAGTACCTTATCATAGTCAAGATTCAATTGAAACTCTTGGTACAGTGTCTTTACTGTCTTTTCAAGATAACAATCTTGAACAAGGCACCAAACAACTCCAGACAGGTCTTCCGATAACAGCATAATATCTATATTTACTTTTGTAAGGGCATTAACAAGCCGTTTCTTAACACTCGGATTTTGAACCATACTTGGTCCAATAACTGCCACTTCTGCACAATTTGATACGGTATTCGGTGTATACCCCTGTCTACTTAAAAACCCTGATACAAATTCCATGTCGCTCTTTGATACTGCAAGAAAGACCTTGTCTTCTCGCCCCGAACTGACGCTTACGTGAATGCCGTGCCGCTCCAAAATCTCTAAAACTTTATATTTATCAACAAATGATTTTTCAATCAGTATTTGAACTGCTTCTGCTTTTTGCGTAATACCTGTTACACAATGCCTGCTCACAGAATCCGTAACAAGCGTGCCTGTACTAGATAGAAATGTGCTCCGTACACGAATGGGAACTTTTTTCTGCATCGCAATTTCAACAGCATGTGGATGAATAACTTTAGCACCATAATTCGCAAGATTACAAGTGTCCTTATAATCTATTTCACGAATACACACTGCATCGGGTACAATTCGTGGATCCGCCGTCATAATGCCTTCAACATCCGTAAATATATCAATATAACTCGCCTTTAGTGCGACACCGAGAGCTGCAGCTGTTGTATCACTGCCTCCACGGTCAAGTGTAGTGATATCGCCGTCGGCTGTAGCTCCTTGAAATCCCATAACAATTACAATTTGACCTTGCTCTACTGCTTCTAAAATTCGTGACGGGCGAACTTCAAGAATACGTGCTCGACCAAATTCGTCATCCGTAATAATTCCTGCTTGTTGACCGCTAAACACAACTACTTCATGGCCTCGACTGCGAAGTAAAGAAGCTACTTTAACAGCACTAATCGCTTCACCGCAAGACATCAATATATCAAGGTCGCGTTTTGAAGCACAACCTGTATCGTTAATCGACTTCAGCAGTGTATCTGTCGCGTAAGGGTCCCCCTTTCTCCCCATCGCAGATACTACAACAACAACCCCATACTTTTCGAACAATGCTCTTTCAATATGTTCCGCTGCTTTAATCCGCCCCTCATGGGAAGCTACAGAAGTACCTCCAAATTTTTGTACAACTATCCGCACTGTTATTCTCACCTCAATTATTCTTGAACGGAAAATGCCGCTCTTTTTGGGGTACCCCTTGCTTCTAATCCACTCAACCTTGACCGACTATCATAACTTGTTCAACCCCTGTGACATGCCGAAGGTTTTCAAGTACAACATCAATTTCAACTGGCATATCACGTGTCTCCGTTGAAACAATCACCGTAGCCACACCCTGCAGCGGTAGAGATTGGTTAATCGTCAAGATATTAGCGTGACTTCGCGAAAATGTATTTAATACTTCAGAAAGGACACCTGGAATATGTCTTAATGTCATTGCAACCGTAACAATGTGTCCATGTACTGCCGAGTAGAAAGGTTTTACTACATCCTTGTATTTGTAATAAGCACTTCTCGATATACCAATCTGTTCGACTGCATCTAAAATGTTTAAATCACTTCTTCTTTGTAAGAGTTCCGTGACTTCAACCGTTTTGCGAATAACCTCAGGCAAATGAGATCGACGAATCAGATAAAAAGGATCGTCTGGCATTGATTTACCTCATCCCTAATTTGTCTACACTATAAATACATATGTCCATGTGATGTAGATACCTTAGCATGATACCGATTATTTTGCAAGATTTATAAATAAATAGCTTTATTTGCGTACCAAAGGAAGTGATACAAATACAAAAACCCTGGCCAATTTGCCAGGGTTTTTGCTTTATACGTTCCGTTATGAACACTTAGTGAACATTTTGTTGATAAGGGAACTGAGTAGAATAGCCGCCAAACTGCTGTGATGCTTGGTTTAACTGTTGCTGCTCAGCCGCTTCAAGTTTGTACCATCCCTTGCGGAACATCAAATTATACGCATCCCGCGCAGCTTTGTGGGACTCCGTTAAAATTTGTAACACATCTTGGTGCAACTGGTCATGGCTTGCTTCGCGTGCAGCTACATTAAAGCTGTCTGTTAAGTATTTTTCCGTTGCTAATATATCGTTTATCCTATCCCTGTCATTCAACTGAGGCCCTTTTACTTGCGGCTCACCTGGCGGCTTGGGATTAGAAATTTTATTCTGTTGATTTGGCATGCTTGCACCCCTCCATTCTTCCGGTTTTTAACAACCAATATGAAACAACACATTGGTTTTATTTGTGAAGTTTCATTTATTATGCTGATTACTGCTGACTAGTTTGCTGCTGTCCTTGTTGCCCTTGTTGTTGGTTCATACCCATTCCAAATTGCCCTAATTGGTTCATAACAGAATTATTTTGGGTTTGGCAGTGGGTAAGCAGCGTGTTGTAATGCTTCTGATGGATTTGCCCGATTTGGTCAATCAGTTGTTTAACCTCTTGGTCTTGGCACTCATTCGCAAAATGAGCACATTTTTTTGTTGCTAACAGCAGCCAAGACATCCCATCCTTCAGGTAAGATAAATCTTTTGATGTAATAACTGTAGGCGGCTTGGCCATAATAGGCTGCTGATTCTGCCCCTGTTGAGCCGGACCTGGCATGAGCACTGGTCGCTCCTTTCGAGTAAATTGTGCAACGTGCTTATTATGAACGTCTGTAATGAATTCAATGCCATCCAAACCTTATTACGGATACAAGATAAATACCCACACAATTTTAGCCAGTCTCATCGTACCGTATAAGCAATTGTACGGCAGACTGTTAAACTAAATTGCACTGAGGGCGGAAAGTATGGGAGATTTTATAATTTCACATGAGGAACTGAAGCGTCTTGTCACAATTAAACTTACAAATACCGGATTGCTTAAAGAACACGCTGAGATCGTTGCGGACGTATTAGTTCACGCGGATTTAAGAGGTGTTTCTTCTCATGGTGTTTTACGTACAGAGCACTATGTACGGCGCCTATGCGAAGGCGGCCTAAATAAAAACCCCAAATTCTTCATCAAACAAACTTCCGCTGTTTCTGCTGTCTTCGACGGCGATGACGGTATGGGTCATGTAATCATGAAAGAAGCTGCAAAACACGCTGTACAACTTGCAAAAGCAAACGGAATCGGTACGGTAAGCATTATTAACAGCAGCCACTGCGGAGCATTATCATATTTCGTGAAACTAGCTGCAGATGCGGGCATGATTGGCACAGCAATGACAAATGCAAACAAGAATGCTGTTCCATATGGCGGTTCAGAACCATATTTTGGAACAAACCCAGTTGCATATGGCATCCCAGCTAAAAAACACGACCCGATTATTCTCGATATGGCAACAAGCCAAGTTGCATTCGGCAAAGTTTTGCAAGCGAGAATGACCGGAAAATCTGTTCCACCCGATTGGGGAGTAGACAAAAACGGTCAACCATGTACAAATCCGAACAACATCACCGCTCTACTCCCTTTCGGCGGCCCCAAAGGCTATGGACTGGCAATGGTCGTTGATATTTTCTCAGGAATACTTACTGGTTCTGCATTCGGACCCCATGTACGTCCCATGTTTGGAAACTATGATAAACCCCAAAAATTAGGTCATTTTGTATCCGCTTTGAATCCAGCAATTTTTATTGAAAAGGATGAGTTTGTAAGCCGCGTCGACGAAATGATTGATGAAATCCATCAGGTCCCTCCTGCTGAAGGGTTCCAAATGGTTATGATTCCCGGAGAGCCTGAACAAGCGAGATATAACAAGCGGTTGACAGACGGTATTCCCATACCTGCAGCAATATATCAGTATCTGACACGTAAATAGAAATCTCTATAAATTGTACATTTGAACCTATTTTATGTTCTGGAATACTGAAAAGCGCCGCATTTCTGAATTGCGGCGCTTTCGTTTCCCTTAATTAAACTATTTTGTTAAAGAAGATTACAATGCAAAATTGTCTGCTCCAGAGTTTTTGCTCACCTTTGGCTTAATTGGCTCGACCTTACCCAGCCAGAATAGATAAGTAGCTGCTCCAATCAAGGTGATAACACCGGACAGAATTAGCGCAGGGATGAACGAATGCATTGTCGCGACGATAACCCCTGTGACGATTGGTCCAAGAATACCTGCAATGTTAGACACACAGTTTTGAATACCGCCTACGATAGATGTCATGTTCTCTGGCGCAACATCACCTGGTAAGGACCAGATTGCACTTGCTGCGAATTCAAGACCCGCATATGAAATTGATAATAATACGATTGACCACGCTGCAGATTGTACTAGGCCTGCAAACGCGATTGAAGTAGCAACAAACATTCCGCCAACTAAGTTCCACTTGCGTACTGCAGTTAATGACATTCCACGAGCGTATAATTTATCAGCCATATAACCTGCGAATAGTTCTGCAACAAGACCGCATAACGGTGGAATCATCGCAACAAATCCCATCGTCATCATTTTCATCCCACGAGCTTCAACAAGGTAAGACGGGAACCATGTAATAAAGAAGTAGATAGCATAGTTCAGTGTGAAAAACCCTACTGCCATTGCTAAGATGTTGCGATAACGGAATAAAGCGTACCAAGGCATTGGTGCACCGCTTTGGATTCCATCATGCTTCTTTTGGCCTTCTCGAATATACTTAATCTCAGCTTCGTTAGCATACTTATGTCTTTCTGGATCACGATAATACCAAATCCATAAAATAGCCCAGAGAATCCCTATACCACCCGAAATGACAAACGGTGTTTGCCAACCGAAGGAGGAAATAAGGATTACGATAAGCGGCATTGCGATTGCAGTACCAACTTTCGAACCACTGTCAAAAATTGCAGAAGCTCTGGTTCTTTCTTTGTCCGGAAACCATTTCGCTGTGACTCCGGCATTAGACGGATACGCACCAGCCTCTCCTAAACCAAGCAACACACGAACCCAAATCAGGCTGGTAGCGCCACGGGCAACTGCCATCGCCGCTGTCATAATCGACCACCAAGCAACAGCAAATGCTAATGACACACGATGCCCAATCCTGTCAGCAAACCAACCAGATGGAATTTGAAATACTGTATATGACCAAGAAAACGCTGACAAAATAATCCCCATCATACCTGCACTAATATGAAATTGTTTAGAGATGATAGGTGCAGCTGCAGACAAATTGCTGCGATCAAGATAATTGATTGCAATAGCTGCCCACATAAAAAATGCAATGACCCAGCGTGCATTCGTCCTCTTTGGACGTGTTGTAATACTAATTGAGCTCATTCACTTTCCTCCTTTTTTATTTTTGGGTGTTGATGCAAGCGGTTTCTTCTTGCGATCCACTCTGCATTCTCCAAGAGCATGCCCCAATTAGTTTTGTGCGAGCGAAGTAAGGTAATAGCAATAATCATGCCAAATTAGCGCGAGTAGTCTTACTGTTCTAAATCCTTCAACCTGCGCCAAATCGTCGTTCTGCTTATGCCGAGGCGCGAAGCGGCCTTGGAAATATCACCATTTGTCCACTTTAACGTACGTTCAATAGCCCATTGCTCAATTTGCTCAAGGGTCCAATTCTTGGGGAATGTTGGAACTGTAGTGCGGCTGGGGGAATCTAACATTTTTAGATTCAACCATTCCTGTATAGCCGAAATACCGATTATACCGTTCTTAGATGTAGCAAAAAGATAATCTACCATATTCTTTAATTCACGGACGTTTCCCGGCCAATCATATTTCGAAAGAAGTTCGTAAGCTTCTGGGTCAATCCGCACTTTTGCACCAACGCCGCTATTTTCATACCAACATTCAAGCAGTAAATGATCTACAAGTTCCGGAATATCTTCCGGGCGTGTTCGAAGTGAAGGTGTATTTAGCCGCAAAGTATCCAACCTAAACAAAAGATCTTTACGGAACAGTCCTTTTTCACTTAACTCCCATAATGAACGATTTGTTGCGGCGATTACACGGACGTTTACGGGAACAATACGTTCACTGCCGACTCTCATGACTTCTCGCTCTTGGAGAACACGCAGCAACCTTTGTTGAACTTGCAAAGTGGTCTCACCAATTTCATCAAGAAATACGGTACCTCCCGATGCCATCTCGAATATACCTGGTTTCCCGCCGCGCTTTGCTCCTGTGAAAGCGCCTTCCTCATACCCAAAAAGTTCACTTTCCAGCAATTGTTCCGGCAACGCACCACAATTAATTGCAACAAACGGCCCGTCAGAGCGTGAACTGGAATTATGAATAGACTGGGCTAATACTTCCTTTCCGGTCCCTGTTTCGCCGACGATTAACACAGAAAAATCTGTTTTAGAAAATTCAATAGCTCTACTAAGGGTTGCCTGCATCGACTCTGAATGACCAATTAGATTTCCAAATGTATACCGTGCCCTATAGCCAGACGATAAATTTTTCTTTCGAGAGTTTGCGGTTATCTCGCGTAAATTATCAATTTTATGAAGTGTTACGAGCAGTTTGCCTGCGCCTAAGTCTGTGCACTCAACAGCCCACATTTCACCGCTGATTTGAAAAACATCAGTTTGCGGTTCTTCGTTTGTATCTTTTAAGAAATGGTATAATTCTTGAGGAAGATACCTTTTAATTTCTGCTCGTTCTGGCAGGTTCGCTTCGAGTAAAGTTTGAGCTGTCCGATTCGCATAGAATATGTAGTCATCCTCAATCATAATTAACCCAAACTGCGCTGAATTAAGTGCAGAGTGAAGAGGTACATTCTTTTTTTGCTCACTAACTTTTACTTGAATAATTCGTTTTGCCTCTTGAACTGCAGCCCATATTGCTTCCTTTCCAGATTCAATCAATACCCCCGGGACACCGATATCAGCAGCATGTTCCACAACGCTTGAATCTCCGAGTATGCAATCCAATTTTTCTTTTTTCACAATTTCCTTAACTTGCCGCCATGCCGCGGGACCATCATTTTTTATTTCAATTGGAACAATAGGGACTCGAAGTAAATCAGACCATTCAGGAACACTTTCAATCACGTTAAAAAAGCCAGCAATCCCAAACCGTGTACCAGTACTTTTAGCAACAGCTAAAGTACGTAAAACATCGTAAGGTGTAACCGCTATCTCAATTACTGGAACTTTAACTTGTTCACAAAGCTTTACCCATGTTCCGCCACGGCTAATTAAGACATCCGCCCCATCAATTACTGCTTGTTTACCTTGCTCAATTCCTGCATTCATTCTCCCCATAATTACTTCTATATTTTCACCATAGCGACGGCACACTTGCTTAGCATCCATCGCTAACTTTTCATAAGGAGCCACAATTACAATCCGCATTCTGCCCTCCGCCTCCCATTTCAAATTGTAACACTAATGTTTCTTTTTGAAACATTAAGAATCGAAAAAATTGTCCCTGTGATTGGCATGGTTTTTGCATAAATGATATATCGGATATCCGATTCAAAGGAAAATAGTCATGACGAAACGAGGAGGAAACAACTTTGGATAGTCGCAACTGGATTGGTGGAGAATGGTATATCCCAAAAGGATCTGCCGCGCCAATCAGTAATCCCTCCAATATTAAGGAATACGTAGGGATAATTCATTTTTCAGAAGCGGTCGACGTTCGCCAAGCCTCTGTGGCAGCACAATCAGCTCTACCAAACTGGTCCAGCTTGACATACCCAAAACGCGCAGAGTATTTAAGTCTTGCAGCAGATGCGCTATTATCACAGCTGGACGAACTCGCAACGCTTGCGAGTAAAGAAGTTGGTAAACCAATAAATGAAATGCGCGGTGAGATTCGCAGAGGAATTGATATTTTGCGTTATTACGCAGCAGAAGGCATGCGTACGACAGGCTCAGTCATTCCATCAACACAGGCAAGTGTATTGCAATATACATCACGAGTACCACTTGGAATCGTCGGTATTATTACTCCATGGAACTTTCCTGTTGCAATACCGATTTGGAAAATGGCTCCAGCTTTGCTCTGCGGTAACACAATCATTTGGAAGCCATCTGAACTTTCGTCTCTTACAGCTACTCGGCTTGCGGAGATTTTCTCTGAGGCAAAACTTCCATTGGGAGTATTAAACCTCGTGGTTGGCGAGGGGAAAACTGTTGGACAGGCTTTACTCGATGAGGCACCTCTTGACGGCGTGAGTTTTACAGGCTCTGCTGCAACTGGTAGGCACGTTGCCATAAGTTGTGCCAAGAGAAACATCAAGTATCAAACAGAAATGGGCGGAAAGAACGCGGCCGTCGTTTTGAACGATGCTGATTTATCAAATACAATCCCTGCAATCATAGGTGGCGCTTTCCGATTTGCTGGACAAAAATGCACTGCTACAAGTAGAGTTATTGTACATAGAGATATGTACGAACAACTTCTTCTTGGCCTTGCGTCCAGCGTTTCGAAACTAGTTGTTGGCCCGGCACAAAATGCTTCTTCCTATCTCGGCCCAGTTGTTTCAGCGGCACAAAAAAACAAGGTTAACACCTTTGTTGAACACGCGCATCGCCAAGCAACGATTGTACAAGAAGGCAAAATCACAGTTGACCCAGAAAGCGGCCATTATGTTGCTCCTATCGTCGTATCTGACGTCGATGTAAACGATAAACTGGTGCAAGATGAGATATTCGGCCCCGTTATCAGCCTTCTTCCTGCTGACAGCTTCGATGAAGCTGTCGACTTGTGCAACAAGACTGTGTATGGACTTAGCGCTTCTATATTCACTAACGATCTAAACAAAGCACTCAAATTCATGAATCAAGCTAAAGCCGGGATGGTACGTGTGAATCTGGAAACTTCAGGCGTTGAGTATCAATCACCGTTTGGAGGCATGAAGAGTTCAAGCTCACACAGCAGGGAACAAGGAACGGCAGCACTTGATTTCTACAGTCAAATCAAGACATGCGCCATGTTTTATGGACTATAAACATAAGGAGTGTAGCCTATGTTGAAAACAGTAAGATTTCAGGATCCGAATACCAGGGAACCGCGCCTTGGCCTCGTTCAAGGAAATCAAGTTGTTGATTTAACAAGCGTGCTGGCACACTGGACTGACCCAGTCACTGCTTGGACAACTTTGAAAGCGCTAGGTCTAAGTCCAAAAGAATCCTTGGAACAACTAGCCAAACAAAGTGCATTTTCTTATGACTATCAAAATCTTTTGCAAAAAGGCGAATTGCTTCCACCTACGGCATCAAAGGAAGTCTGGGCTGCTGGTGTTACCTATGAAAGAAGCAGAGAAGCTAGAAATGCAGAAACTGTTTTAAAGGATAGTGTTTACGATCGCGTTTATGACGGTGAACGCCCGGAGCTATTCTTTAAATCCACATATGACCGTCTTGTTGCTCCAGGCCGTGAACTCCATCTTCGCAATGATTCTAAATGGATGGTTCCAGAACCTGAACTCGGTGTTGTTGTCTCTTCCACAGGTGACGTGATTGGTTGGACACTTGGCGACGACTTAAGTTCACGTGATATTGAAGGCGAAAATCCACTTTATCTTCCACAAGCTAAGATCTTTGCCGGCAGCTGCTCGGTTGGCCCATGCTTGCTTTGGAACACTGGTGAAGAAGACCCGCTGTCATGGTCCCTTTCTTTATCCATTACTAGAGAAGGTAAAGTCGTATTTTCAGATGAAGTCAAGGTTAAACAACTAAAACGAACAATCCCTGAACTTATCACTTATTTGTTACGAGATAACCCGATTCCGCAAGGAACTGTTTTACTTACTGGCACATGCATTGTTCCTCCTGACGAATTCACACTCGCTCCTGGAGATCAAATCGATATTTCAATCGATGCCATCGGTACATTGACAGGTATTATTGCTTAAAAACCGTAAAATTGGAGATGTTCTTGATGAAAATCACGAATGTGGAAACCTATTTTCTTGATGTCCCTCTTAAACAGCGTCAAATAACTGATTCGCAATCCGCAATTGACTCGGTTGAATTTGTGGCTGTTCGAATAGATACTGATGAGAATATATCTGGATGGGGATTTAACTGGAACTATACAAAAGGTACGCTCGCCGTCAAAGTGATGATTGACGAGGTATACGTGCCAAAAATGATTGGCCGTGATCCCCTTCTCCACAAGGAACTGCTCCGTGACCTGCACTTCACGAACCACTTCATTGGCCAAGTGGGGGTTTCTCGAGTAGGTTTATCTGCTGTTGAGCAGGCATGCTGGGATATCCGTTTGAAGGTTGCAGGTATGCCGCTTTGGAAATATCTTGGCGCATGCAAAGACAAAGTTAAAGCATACAACACAGATGGCGGATGGCTCAGTTGGTCGACGGATGACTTAATTTCTGACATGAAAGCACTCATTGAACGTGGGTTCGATTCTGTAAAGATGAAACTTGGACGACCGGATCCTCGTGAAGATTACGAGCGCGTAAAGGCAGTTCGCAAAGCAATTGGAGATAAAATCCGGCTCATGGTAGACGTGAATACGGTTTGGGACTTAAAAACTGCAATGGTTTGGGGCCGCCGCCTTGAGGAATTTGATATCTACTGGCTGGAAGAACCAATGAACCCATTTGATAAACGTGCACATGCACAGTTGGCAGAAGCACTGGATGTTCCAATTGCCGTTGGTGAAACCATTTACACGAAATACGATTTTCGTGATTATATCGAGATGAAGGGACTCGACATTTTACAAGCAGACGCTACCAAGCTGTCAGGTATCGATGAATGGTTAGATGTCGCAGCACTCGCTCGTGCTTACAACTTGCAAGTGATTCCGCATACAAACGTTCAGCAAAAACTGCACGTTCAACTTGCAGCGGCAACACCGAACGTCCCAATGGTCGAATATTGCTATGAATCTATTGCTGATATCTGGGAAGAACCAGTGCGTGTTGTAGACGGCTACTATACATTGCCGCAAACGCCAGGACTCGGTTGCAAGTTTACTGATGAAGTGCTAAGAGAATTCCGCAAGGCTTAACCTTTATTATAGAAGGAAGCTGCGATAAAGAGAAACTATCTCTTAAACGCAGCTTCTTTCTATATTAAAAATTATTTAAGGGTTCTTTGTATTCTGCATCAAAGGCAGACATACAAAGAACCCTTTTTATCACCTATTTAAAACATTTTATACAGTTGGCCCAACTCGAT
>JAKADF010000402.1 GCA_021820805.1 Bacillota bacterium | reverse complement strand
CCCTTTTCTGCGGATGAACCCACCAACACTGTATGTACAGACCGCGCCAAATATGTCGAAATACTCTACAGATGCTTGACTGCTTTACGAATCGCTTCTCTCGTTTTTGTTAACTCTGTATCTCCATGAACGGCAGAAAGAAAGCCTGACTCTAATTGTGATGGTGCCAGCGAAACCCCGAACTGAAGCATCGCGTGAAAGAACGCAGCATATTGTTCCTTATTTGATTCACTTGCAGTCTGATAATCAAAAACAGATCCTTCGTGGAAGAATAAGCCAAACATTCCACCAATCGAATGACCATATACTGGTATTCCTTTTTCTTGTCCCGCAGATATAAACGTTTCAACTAACGCCTGACCGTAGGATTCAAGCTTGTCATATAATCCTTGCGTATTTGCCTCTTCTAGCATTTTCAGTGATATCAGGCCAGCAGCCATCGCGAGCGGATTCCCAGATAACGTCCCAGCTTGGTATACAGGGCCAGATGGAGCAATCATTTGCATAATTTCTCTCTTTCCACCATAAGCACCAACAGGCATACCCGCGCCAATTACCTTTCCAAGAGTCGTCAAATCTGGGTCAATCCCAAATTTTTCTTGGGCGCCGCCAAGTGCTACCCGAAAACCAGTCATAACTTCATCTATGATAAGCAATGTGCCATACGACCTTGTCAATTCCCGTCCTGCTTGCAAATCCCCGGGATTCGGAAGCACACAGCCCATATTCCCTGCAACAGGTTCTATGATGACTGCAGCAATTTCTTCCCCACGATTCAAAAAGAGATCTCGCAATGCATCCACATCATTGTATGGTACCGTCAAGGTCTTCGATGCCGTCGTGGCTGCAACACCCGGACTGTCTGGCAACCCAAACGTCGCAACTCCAGACCCTGCTTTCACAAGAAGGCTGTCTGAGTGGCCATGATAACAGCCTTCGAATTTAACAATACAATCCCGTCCAGTATAGGCCCTGGCTAATCTTAAAGCACTCATAGTCGCTTCCGTACCGCTGTTAACCATTCTAACAATCTCAATAGAGGGAACGAGTTCTATCACTTTTTTGGCCATTCGTGTTTCAAGTTCTGTTGGGACTCCAAAACTCGTCCCTCGTTTCGCAGTTTCTGTAATTGCCTCAATGATTGAGGGATGGCTATGACCCCAAATCAGCGGCCCCCATGACAACAAGTAATCTATATACTCGTTTCCATCAATATCGTATAAGTAAGGCCCATGGCCGCGTTCTGCAAAAAAAGGCGTTCCTCCAACAGCTCGAAATGCTCTTACAGGACTATTTACTCCACCAGGCATTACTTTACAAGCTTGTTCGAAAGCCGTTTCAGACTTTGCGCCCATATTATTACACCCCTTTTCAAGGACAATTTTAAAGTCAAGACTCCTCTTTCAACCAACGTGCAGCATCCTTTGCATGATACGTTAAAATAAAGTCCGCTCCCGCCCGTTTAAACGATGTTAGAATTTCTGAAACGAGCTGTCTTTCATTAATCCATCCTTTTTGTGCTGCAGCTTTAACCATGCTGTATTCAGCGCTTACGTTATATGTAGCTATTGGCAAATCACAAACGCTTCTCACAGACTGTATTACATCCATATAGGATAAAGCCGGTTTAACCATCAACATGTCCGCGCCTTCTTCAATGTCGGAAATCGCTTCACGAATAGCTTCTCTAGAATTTGCCGGATCCATCTGATATGTTCTTCTATCACCAAAGGATGGAGCTGAATGTGCAGCCTCTCTAAATGGACCGTAAAATGCTGAAGCATATTTAACTGCATACGACAAAATTACAACATCCTGTAATTTTTCTTCATCAAGAGCTTCACGGATAGCTGCAACCCGACCATCCATCATATCAGAAGGAGCAACAACATCCGCACCTGCCTGAGCATGGGAAACGGCGGTTTTTGCAATAAGTGCGAGGCTCTCATCATTTACAATTCGTCCATCCCGAACGAGTCCGCAATGTCCGCTTGGGTTATATTGGCATAAACATACATCTGTCATAACGATAAGTTCGGGATTAACTTGCTTTGCCGCACGTACTGCTTCTTGAACAATCCCGTGTTCAGCGTAGGCACTGTGACATAAATCGTCTTTTTCTGACGGCACGCCAAACAATATAATCCCGGGAATTCCAAGGCTTGAAACATCCTCAATTTCTCGTTTAAATTCCTCAATGCCAAAATGGTATACGCCTGGCATTGCAGAAATTTCTTCTTTACCAGATAAACCTTCTTGAACAAACATCGGGTAAATAAAATCATTTACACTCCACACGTTTTCCCGAACCAATTTACGCATAGCCTCAGAACTGCGTAATCGGCGATGTCTTTGAAAATCTAACATGATATTTTCCTCCATATATCGTTTTAATTTTTACTTTCACTTCTGACGACAGATAAGATGGTGTCTGCCACATCTTTGTCTGTGGGCATTTTGGCAATCCCATTAACCAAAATACCATGATGTTCGCAAACCATACTTGTAGTTTGACCAATTGTTACAACAAGCGTTTGATATGTACGAGATTCACTAAAATCAGGCCACTGGGCAATGAGAGATTCTACAGCTGATGGACTATAGAAAACATAGACAACGGTTCCTTCTAGTTGTAAGGATTCCATCTCCAAAATGTTAACATTTGCATTTAACGTGTCATAAACAACAATCGAATCGACACTTAGTCCAGCAGTTTGCAAGACATGGATAAATGACATGTCCGCTCTTTGTCCATGTATAAACACAAAGCAACGATGCATCTCATGTCCAAATTTTTCAACTAGTGCACTTGCAAATTCCTGCCCATTCTTTATAGATTCAAACAAAATCGGGGAAAGCCCCAGAGATCTTGCAGCCTTTGCTGTTCCTCTCCCAATACAGTACCAATCTGCTTTCCAAATCCCAGATGCGGTGTCCGTGGTTTTACAGATAGACCATGCCGACCGAACCGCATTTGCAGAAGTTGCAATAACAGCTTCATATTGATTCGTTCGCAAAAGAGCATTTGCAATACTCGGCTCATAACGCGTACAGATTTGAATAAGCGGCCGTTCGACAACCCTCGCGCCTTGATGCTCCAGCATAGCCTTTAACTCAGCTGAACGTCCAAGCGGGCGCGTAAGAACAACTTCTACACCGTGCAAGGGATTCATCATATCCATGCTCGGCCACTCCTTTATATCATGCACCTTCTGGACAAGCTAATATTTTATTTGCGCCTTTTTCTCTCAGTTGTCGAGCAACTAACTTCCCCAACTCAACACTGTCGTGTCCAGACTCTTTCGCTGTAATGACTCGGTTGCCGTCAATTGTTGCGACAAGGCCCTGTAAATGAATCTGGCCATTGTCATCAAGGGTTGCATACCCCGCGATTGGAACCTGACAACTCCCATTCATTTCTTGCAACAATATTCGTTCTGCCATAGCGCATTTGCTCGTTGAATTATCTGTGATTCTATGCAGAAGGGGCACAACAAGTTTGTCATTTGCCCTGCACTCAACACCAAGCACGCCCTGTCCAATAGCAGGCAAGCATACGGAAACATCTAAGTACTCTGTGATTCTGTTTCGCCACCCCATACGGTGAAGACCTGCTGCTGCAAGGACGATTGCATCTACCTCTCCCGCATCCAATTTACGAATCCTTGTATCAATATTACCGCGCATTGATACAATTTGGATATCAGGCCTATTCGCTTTTAACTGGGCGATCCGCCTTAGACTGGCTGTCCCAATCACTGCACCTTGAGCTAGGTCTGAAAGACGCGGGTTTTGTTTTATAATAAGCGCATCCCTAGCATCTTCTCGTGCCGGGATACCCGCGAGTGTAAGTCCCGGCGCAAGAACAGCGGGAACATCCTTCATACTATGTATGGCAATATCTGCTCTTCCATCCAGCAG
>JAKADF010000401.1 GCA_021820805.1 Bacillota bacterium | reverse complement strand
TGACTTTTCCTTAATGAATCCTCAATTTCTTTTTGCTCTGTAATATCTCGTACAATCGTGTACAGCCCTACAATTTTACCGTTTATAATAATCGGCACACTCGTAAACATGATTTGAACACAATGGCCATTCTTATGCTTTATTCGTGCATCAGCATTATTTAGATGCTTCCCTGTAATTCCTAATTTGAATTGATAATCGGCAGTTTCAACATCCTCTGGAAACATTAAGTCAAAAAAACTCGTTCCGAGCAATTCATTTTTCGCTCGTCCTGTTATTCTTTCATAAGCTTGATTGACTTCAACAAATTTTCCTTGCAAGTCAATTTCACATACGCCATCGGGATTATTTTCAATCAAGCATTTGTACTTTTGAAAGTCAATAAGAAGTTCACCAATTTCAATTTCCATTGAACACCCCGGGTCCTCACTCTTATACAAAATACACATTTTTCTACTTCCATTTGTGTGGCTAGAAACCTGCGACTTCAAACCTAATCACCTTATTCTACGTACCCCGCAGTAGTCCTTCTAACCATTCCTAACGTATTTGAGAACAATCTTTTTTGTTTTTCTGGGATGATTCAATACAGGGCTGCCGGAATGTTTTTACAGTTTGCGTATCAATCCCACCATTTATATGCAATTTAGTCGATATTTTTTTTGAAAATAGAGAACATCTGGGTATTCGCCCGTTCTTTCGGTAACGTTCGCCCATAATATGACACGTATCTACCAGAAAGGAAATCTTTTATGTAAAGAAAAACCAATTTCAAAATTGTGGAGGTTGCTTATGTACGAAAATAACGAAGAGCAATCGGAATTACGCGGTGAGAAAGTTCCGTATCAACCAACTCCGGTACCTGCCGAGCCTATTTCGCCTGTGAAACCAGTGCCACCTGTTGCACCCATGGAGCCTGTGAAACCAGTACAGCCAATGGCGCCTAAAGAAATTCACAAGCCCGATTATGAAAGTATGCCAGACCAGAAGTGGGAGGAGCATTATTACAAAAAAACAGAACATTACCATATACTAAAGACACTTCATAAATCAATGTTCGCCAGTGAACGTTTGACTCAAATACTTGTATCCGGAGTAACCGTAGAACACAGAAGAAGACAAATTCAATTATTGTACGAATGCACAGATGTTTGTGGTACAACGATTCGATGCATAACACGCAATAGCCCATTTTGCGGTAGAATGGCTAAAATGTGCGCTAGGGTATGCAGAACCTATTACCATGAATGTGCAAATTACACTGATAATGAATCTCAAATGACTTTGAAAATATTACGAAAGTGTGCAAAAGAGTGCCGGAATTTTGCCCAAAACTATTAGAATTCATTTTAAATTTTGGGCTTTACACACCATAAATGGGGTCACGCACTTTGCGAGGCGAGGCCCCGATGAGTTTCAACTAACCACATCATCCTATTCAAGAAGAGAAACTATAACCCATTTCTGGAGAGACGATATTGGCATGTTTAGAATTCTTCAAAAGACAACTAAAAAATCAATTTCGTCAACTTCATCCTTTTAAACGGTCAGGAATTACAGGAACTCAAGCCGCTGCAAACGTATTAGCTCACACTGAACCAGATTCCATTATATTGATGCACTTTGCAGACGGCCGGGGAGAAAGTTTGAAGGATACAGTGAAAGCATTACCCTTCATCATTCAGACACTGCATCAGGAAGGATATACATTTAAAACCGTACCAGAACTGATTAACATACCACCATACCGATAGTGCTTAGTGCTTAGTAAAGGCGCTCGCGGTAACATCTAGGGAACTTAAAGAAGCATGTGAATCGCAATCAGTAAAAGGATAACACCGCTAATCATTGTACTGAACTGTCCCAAAGTCATTGAACCAACTCGTATATTTGCGACGCGTTCACCTAATCCTACTCCCCACCAAATCGCTAAGAAACTGAAAACAGCAGTCGCTAAGGAAATGACAATTGGCGGAAGTCCCATTAATCCAGCTCCCAGTCCGTTTGTTAAAGCATTCATTGACACTGCTGCTCCAAGCACTAGTGCCTCCAGAACACTGATTTCCCCTGACTTGTCTTTATCTGCCTGCTTTGGCTCATCGAGATAAGTACTTAACGATCTGCGTTTTTTCATCATGGTTGATTGTTTAGACTTTCTCTTAGCTGTCAAAGTGATTAATATGATTCTTACGCCTATTATAAATACAAACAAGGCTGCGATAACAGTTGAAATTGTGCTGGGCATAACCTTTGAAACGTATTTGCCAGACAGAATGCCCACAATGCTAAATCCGAATGCTATTACCGCAATTATAAAATTTGAAATAAACCCTATTTTAATTTTACTAATCCCATACGAAATACCCACGCCAAAATTGTCGATACTTGATGACAGGGCAAAACCGAGCACTGTTAGCAAAGCGACGATGTCCATTGTCTTCCCTCTCCATCAATGGTCTAAACAATGAAGTGAATTAGACTTTCTGCAATTCGTGAACACACGCCCCTTGGTGCAACCAAATCAAAAACTACATCAAAATCTACAAATGTTAGCGAAAGCACGCGTATGTTGTTGTGAAATAAAATCCCTATGCTCCGAGTTCAGCGCGAATTACTCCTCTGTTGTCACTATCTCAACACCTGACGACATATCATATACAGAAGCTAAATGATGTGTGACGATGGTGTTGTGCATATCGAAATACAATGAAGACCTAATGACTAATTAACAAGGTTTTCAAATCAAATTTCCAAATTAAATTGGGGGTGTAGAGAAAAGTGGGGAGTCATTCTACGTTAACATTAGAAGTAACAGTCAAGAATTTGCTTCGAGAAAGGGCTCTTTCGATGCGGCAGTTGGCAATGCTCACCGGTATCAATGTTGCGACTATCTCTAAAATGTTAACAGGAAAGCAACGAGTTAACCCAGAATATCTACAGAAGATAGCACAGCATTTGTCAGTACCACCTGCTGTATTATTTACTGCTGCAGGATTTGATCTAGAAGTACTACAAAGCCACCAACATCAAGACACTTCACTCGTGCATATCCAAGAAATTTTGAAGCGTGTTGGCTTTAAGACACAAGAATTCAACAGACAGTCAATTGAACAAGAATTAATTAAATATGAAAGTTATGCAAAAACGAATGAGGGACATGAATTAATTGTGGCAAAATTCCCAGACAAACGTAAACAGATTTCTGGTTTTGGACCATTTATAGATGACTTGGACCAAATGTTTCATCGATATTTGGAACCTGAGACCTCAGAAGAGGAACGTGCAATTCTGGGAAGTGGCCTTTTGTATTTTGTGTTATCGACTGATGCTATTCCTGACTTTATGTTTCCAATCGGCTATCTGGATGATGCTTTAGCTATTCAAATTACGCGTGATCGTCTTTCTAATCTATCGTCGTAAGCATCTAACAACATAAAATTGTTTGCTCTGACATTTAATCAGACCAGGCTGTGTAGCGCATTAAACAAAAACATGAATTAAAAGTGGAGTCAATACAATCGTTATACATCCTGCGAGCACCATCGATAGACTGGCAATCGTGCCTTCGTTTGCTCCGTCCTCAAATGCTCGTGCAGTTCCTATGCCATGTGCTCCCATTCCCATAAGCGTTCCCTTTCCAATTGGAGAGCGAAGTTTAAATAAACGAATCAATAAAGGGCCGACTACAATTCCAGTAATTCCAGTTATAATTACAAACACTGCTGTCAAAACAGGAACTCCTCCAATGGAATTGGAGATGTCCATTGCAATTGGAGTGGTTACAGATCGCGGAGCAATACTCTTTACGATGAGTGTCCCAAGATTCATCCATTTTGCTAACATAGTTGAAGTTAAAATCGCACATACTGAGCCGATAGTTAGGCTTAACAGTATTGTCGCAGCATTTTTTTTAAAAAGCTTAAAATATCGATACAACGGGATCGCAA